>NZ_JBIICB010000167.1:0-9315 GCF_044239095.1 Aestuariivirga sp.
CGGGAGAAGGGACTCGTGGTGAGGTTTCCCTTCTCCCGTTGCGGTACGCAATGGGAGAAGGTGGCCGAAGGCCGGATGAGGGTTGCATCGGCGTGGCACGATGTTTGGGAATGTGACTCGCCGTGAGAGGCCCTCATCCGCCCTTCGGGCACCTTCTCCCATCGCGCCGCGACGGGAGAAGGGACTCGTGGTGAGGTTTCCCTTCTCCCGTTGCGGTACGCAATGGGAGAAGGTGGCCGAAGGCCGGATGAGGGTTGCATCGGCGTGGCACGATGTTTGGGAAATGCGACTCGCCGTGCCAGGCCCTCATCCGCCCTTCGGGCACCTTCTCCCATCCTTTGGACGGGAGAAGGGACTCGTGGCGAGGTTTCCCTTCTCCCGTTGCGGCACGCAATGGGAGAAGGGAAGGAAGGCCGGACGAAAGCCTCTGGCCTACCGGTCCTTGTCGAACGGATTCTTGCCACCGCGCAGGCTGAAGCGGATGGGCACGCCCTTGAGGTCGAAGGCCTCGCGCAGGCCGTTCATCAGGTAGCGGACGTAGCTTTCCGGCATCTTCGAAAGCTGGTTGCCGAAGATGGCGAATGTCGGCGGGCGGGCGCTCGCCTGGGTGGCGTAACGGATCTTGATGCGGCGGCCTGAGGGTGCGGGAGGCGGGTTGCGCTCGACGGCGCCTTCGAGCCAGCGGTTGACCTGCGAGGTTGGAACGCGGCGGTTCCAGCGCTCCATGGCGCCGAGCACGGCCTGGAGCAGCTTGTCGATGCCCTTTTCCTGCTTGGCGGAGAGTGTGACGATCGGGACGCCGCGGATCTCCGGCAGCACGTCCTCCATGTCGCTCATGACCTCCTTGAGCTTCTTCTGCTTCTCTTCCACGAGGTCCCACTTGGAGAGTGCCAGCACCACGGCACGCCCTTCGCCCGCCACGAGGTCGCACAGCGCCAAATCCTGGCGCTCGATCGGGAGCGAGGCATCGACCAGCACGACGACGCATTCGGCGAAGCGGATGGCGCGCAGCGCGTCCGACACGGCGAGTTTCTCGATCTTGCCGACAACGCGCGACTTCCTGCGGATTCCCGCCGTGTCCCACAGCTTGATCTTCTGGCCGCGCCATTCGAATTCGGAGGAAATCGCATCGCGCGTGATGCCGGCCTCGGGGCCAGTCAGCATGCGCTCTTCACCAAGGATGGTGTTGACGAGGGTCGACTTGCCGGCATTGGGCTGGCCGATGATGGCGAGCCGCAACGGACCATCGCCCCGGTCTTCACCTTCTTCGCCGTCCTGGGCTTTTTCTTCCGTATACGGAAGAAGCGCATCGTAGAGCTGGTCCAGCCCCTCGCCGTGTTCGGCGGAAATGGGCAGGGGATCGCCGAAGCCCAGTTCGAAGGCCTCGTAGAGGCCACCCTCATGGCCCCGGCCCTCCGCCTTGTTGGCGACGAGGATGACGGGCTTGCCGCGGCGGCGCACGCGGCCGGCGAATTCGCGGTCGGTGGGCGTCACCCCGGCGCGGGCATCGATGACGAAGAGGACGACGTCGGAATCGTCAACCGCGGTTTCGGCCTGGGCGCTCATCCGCGCCTCGAGACTGTCACCCTTGATGTCGTCAAGGCCCGCGGTGTCGAAGATGCGGAAACGCAGGTCACCGAGCCTCGCTTCGCCCTCGCGCCGGTCACGCGTGACGCCGGGCTGGTCGTCGACGAGCGCGATCTTGCGGCCAACGAGGCGATTGAAAAGCGTGGATTTGCCGACGTTGGGCCGCCCCATGATGGCGACGGTTGCGGTCATTGCGGATCGCTGAAGGTATCGCCCGAGGATCCCGGCGGCGCGCAGCCCGGATCATCCGGACCGCAGAAGGTTTCGTTGCCCGCCGCGGCGGTGCCGCTGCCCTTGCTGGACGGGGAGCCGACAGCAACGTCCTGCCGTTCCGGGAATTTCCCGCGGCCGGGAATGGCGTCCTCGCGCTGTCCGGGGAGGACCGTATTGTCGGTCTGGCCTGTCAGGCTGTTGAGGGTGCTGCAGCCCGAAAGCAATGCCACGGCAGTGGCAGCGAACAGAAGCCTTCCAGCGAAAATCATTTCGCGGTCACCAGCGGCTGGAGAAGCTGGGCCATCATCTGTGCCCGCTGACGCAGGCTACCCGGCGTTTCCGGATCGCCGAGCATCGCCTGCACCTGAGCGTCGGCGGCGGCATAGTCCTTGAGGCGCCAATGAGCGGACGCCATGATCTCGCGCGCGACATGGCGCCATGGATTGCCTTCCACATCAAAGGGCTTGAGCCGGGCCGCGAGATCGGCCACTTCCGCCGTATCGGCGAGGGCTACGGCGGCACGGATGCTTGCCAGATCGCGGAGCGACTGGTCAGCCGTGGCGGTCGCGGCGACCGCGTCATAGATCTTCACGGCGTCGGCCGTCTTGCCCTGGGATGTGAGCAGGCCGGCCTCGCGCAGTTCGCCGAGTACGCGGAAGCCGGGATGGGAAATCGTTTCGAATTGCGTCAGCGCCTCGTCGGCCTTACCGGCGGAGACGAGCCCGTCCGCGGTGAAGAAGCCATCGCCCGCAGCTTCCGCCTGCTTCACCTGCCAGTACTTCCAGCCTTGCCAGCCGCCAACGCCCAGGATGACGAGAAGGCAAACGCCAATCACAAGGCTGCCGTAGCGTGCCCAAAGTCTCTTGAGCTGTTCCTGGCGGACTTCCTCGTCCACCTCGCGAAACAGAGATTCATCGCTCAAAGCCGCAGGCTCCTCACATCAGCGCAAAGGTCGGGAGGGGCGTAGATCAGCGGCAGGGCCAAATCAAGGCAATTCAGACGCGTGCGCGATGGTTGGCATGCTGTTGCATGTCTTCAAGCGTCCGGTTCGCCTGCCGCCGATAGAGCAGCACCAATGCCGCAGCAATGCCGACAGCGCCACACAGAAATCCTGCCACCTCGAAGACCATGACGGCCGTTCCCCAGCAATGTTCACGTGAGGCTATTGACCGCCAAAACCCTTAAGATTTCGTTACAGCATGTCTCATTTTGCAACCCTGAATGACATCAATCCACCAGAAACGACGTAATGAGCCCTCCGTCCGACCGCTCCGCAACGAGAGAATGCAGCGCCCACAATCCTGGATTATCCGCCTTGAAGGCGAGCGAGAGGGTTTCGCCGGCAGAAATCACCGCGCTGTCGGCCAGCGGAGCCGGGTCGCCCGCGCCGATCGCCTGCCAGACATGGCCATGAATGTGCAGCGGCTGGCTGAAGGCTGTGGCGTTCGTCACCTGAAGCCGGATCGTTTCGCCGCGGCTGGCGGTGAAGGCCGGCTGTGGTGCGGGGCCCGCAACACCGTTGATGGCCCAGCCCTTGCCATTCTGGAGCAAGGTGCGGAGATCGCGTTCGGCACCGTTGAGGACGGCGGATGCAAGCCCTCCCCCGATGCCGCCCTGCAGCACCAGCATGACGGTGCGTGGATCGCCTGAGAGATCCGGCACGGGAAGATCATTGGGTGGAAGCGCGAAGTTCTCCGCCAGGGCCGCGCGCTCACTGCCGCCCTCCCCGGCGATCAGGTAGCCGATCTCCACCACGTCCTCGAACAGGTCGAGCGCCAGCCTGATATCGCCTTCCGCCCCGCTCACCAGAAGATCGGCGCGCTGGCCGGGGGCGAGCGAGAGAGCCTTGCCGTTGAGCAGGCCAGGCCGTACCGGCTGCCCGTCCCGCGCGAGGAGGAGCGGGTCGGCGCCCTTGAACAGGAGACCCATGGTCCGGACATTGGCGGCATTGACGAGCCTGAGCCGCGTATAGGCGTCCCGCCGCAGGGGGATTCGGGGGCGGAACCGGTTGTTGACGGTGAACCAGTTGCCGAGGCGGCCCTCGCCCACCATCGCCTCGACATCGCCAAAGGCGCCGGCGATGGCCCCGCCCTCATCGAGCTTCCAGTCGTCGAGCACGAGCACCGTATCCTCGAGGCCGGGGAGCGGCTCTCGTTCGGCAACGACGAGCACGGCGGACAGCCCCATGTCGCGCAGCCGCGACTGGTCCGCCATGGGCGCGATCCAGAAGGTGCCGGCATCGGGCGGGGTGAACACGCAGTCGACCGCCTGGTCCGGCCCCGGCAGGATGTTGATGGTCATCACCTCGGCGGGCCCGCGCACGCCGAAGAAGTGCAGCCAGACCTCACGGTCGAGATCGTTGATGAAGCGGAGCTTCAGCTCCTCGCCCTGGCGGGCGCGGATCACCAATGGCCCAGGGCTGCTTCCCAGAAGCCACGCCGCCGTCTCGCCCGAGCCATCCTCCAGCAAACGGAGCCGGGCGGGGGCAGCGCGGATTTCAATGAAGCCGTCGGCCGTCAGGACTTCGGCGCGGGCCAGCCGGGGCATGCCCGCCAGTGCCGCAGCACCCGCCAGAAACCGCCGACGCGAGACCGTCATGGCCTTCCCTTTCACTTGCCTGCCTATCAGGCTAGAATTGCTCTGTGGCGGCAAGATGATCCTCGCCTGGTCGAGCGGGCGCGCGGCAGGCCGTCTCAGTCTTTCATTTCATAGGTGTTCTCGGGCGCGGGGAAGCTCCGTGCGCGGACCTCTTCGGCATACATGCGGATGGCGCCTTCGATCGCGGCACCCACCTTGCCGAACTCCTTGACGAATTTCGGGACGCGGGGGCTCAGACCCAGCATGTCTTCCATCACCAGGATCTGGCCATCGCAGGCGGGAGAGGCGCCGATGCCGATGGTGGGGATCGGGATCTCCCGCGTGATCTTCGCGGCGAGCGGCTCGGCAACGGCCTCGAGGACCACGGCGAAGGCGCCGGCCTCGGTAACGGCGCGGGCATCCTCCTCGATGATGGCCCATTGCTCCCGCGTGCGGCCTTGTGTCTTGAAGCCGCCGAGAATGTTGATCGACTGCGGCGTGAGCCCGATATGCGCCATCACCGGAATGCCGCGCTCGGTGAGGAAGTGGATGGTCTCCGCCATGCGCTTGCCGCCTTCGAGCTTGATGGCGCCGCACTGGGTTTCCTTCACCACCATGGCGGCGTTGCGGAAGGCCTGTGCCGGGCTTTCCTCATAGGAGCCGAACGGCATGTCGACGACGACAAGGGCGCGCTTGGCGCCACGCATCACCGCGCGTCCGTGCAGGATCATCAGGTCAAGCGGCACGGGCAGCGTCGATTCAAAGCCGTGCATCACCATGCCGAGGGAATCTCCCACCAGCAGGAAGTCGACGTATTTGTCGGCGATCGCCGCCGTGTGAGCGTGATAGGAGGTGAGCGACACGATGGGCTCCTGGCCCTTTCGCGCCGTGATCTCCGGCGCCGTGACACGGCGCGTGGCTGCATGCTGTGACATGGGGGAAGTCTAGTCCCGCAGCGTCACTGGGGCAAGGGCAGTTGAAACACCGGCACGCCGAACAGCGCGCCGTGCATTTGCACCACCACGCCATAAAGCGCGATGCCGATGAGGATCGACACCAGATCATGCCCGCCGCGCACCTCCGGTGAGGGCCTGACGCCATTGGCCGTGCCGATGGCGGCATGCGCCAGCGCATAGGCCAGGAAGCCGCCGAACAGGATGAGGCTTGCCATGTCGCCATTGGCAAGGAGGTGGCCCACCGCCCAGAAGATCACGGCCAGCGCCATCGGGAAGCGCAGCTTTTGCCGCAGGCTGCCGCGGAAGATGAAGATGCCGAGGCAGACGAAACCGATGAGGGTCAGCAGGTAATTGGCGTGGCGCCCCCAGTCCGGCGCATCGTAGACGGGCACGAAGCCCGAGGCGCGCCAGCCCGCCACGATGATGGCGATGCCAGCGAGCGAGGCGATGCCGAAGGCGGGGCCATAGGCCTTCTCGCCCACCCTCTGCTTGATGCGCGCCTTGAGCGGGGGAACCGCTGCCACGAGATGCATGAGTGCTGTGAGAACGACGCCGGCGGCGAGCAGGATCATCCGGCCACCGGCACGTTGAGCACATAAGGATGGAAGCCGAAGGCAAAGACCAGGTAGAGCACCACGCCGGCCACCACCGCGATCACATCCGAGCGGATGCGCGGCGTGTGCCCGGGCCTCTTGCCGCGCAGTTCCGACATCAGGATGTCGGCAAGGCCGACGAGGAGGAAGGGCGCGAAGAGCCAGACATCGGCGCGCTGGCCGTTGACCAGCAGGTGGCTGCCCGCCCACAGCACAATGCCGATCGACATCGGATTGTGCAGCCAGGTCTTGAGGTAGCCCTTGCCGTGGGAGGCGCCGATCAGGATGAAAGCGAACAGCATCAGGAGCATGGTGAGATGGCGCATCTCGTACCAGCCCTCATACAGAATGTCCGCCGTGGCGGGCCCGGCGCGCGACTGGCTGTAGCCCATGATCAGAAAGACCAGCCCGGCAAGCGACAGGATGGCATAGAGCCCCTTCCACGGCTTCTCCCCGAGCCGCGCCTTGAGGCCGTCGCGCAGCCCCGGAAACAGGATCGAGAACAGGTGGGTGCCGCCGAAGAGCAGCGCGCCGATGTACAACAGGGTCATGAAGAGGGTCCTTCTCCCGAATTGCGGCTTTTGCCAGAGAATCACCGCCACTCCAAGCCCGGTAGGCGACGGATAGACGGAATGCCTGCCCATGCACCCCTGGGGTGAGGGGCTGCGCGCTCCCCGTGTACTCAGCATGGGAATCCTGCTAGAAGGCTGTCCATCATCGATTGGACACGTCTGGCCCCGCATGCCTGCCCCACCCACGGTCTTCATCGTCTGTTCCGACCAGTCCCGGAACGGCAAGACCTTGCTCGCCCGCGTGCTCGTCGACTTCCTGTTGCTGGAGGGCCGCGATCCGTTCTGCTTCGACCTTGCCCACCCGGAGGCGATGCTGCGGGCCTATTTCCCGGGGCGAACGGCGCTGGTCGATTTCACGATGCCGGAGGGCCAGGCCAGGGTGTTCGACACCATGCTGACCCGCGCCGGGCGCGACTACGTGATCGACCTTCCGGCGAGACTGCTGGCAGGCTTCTGCGAGGCGGCAGCCGGGCGCGGCCTTGCCGACCAGGCGCGCGAAAAGGACTTCCGGCTCGCATCCCTTTACATCGTGGACCGCGACGAGAAATCGCTCGGTACCGCCGTCGCGGTGGAGGAGATCCTGGTGCCCGACATCTTCGTGCCGGTGACCAACCGCTTCGTGGGTTCCGCCCTGCCCGACGGCGTTCCGGGCCCCGTGCTGGTCATGGAGCGCATCGATGAGGAACTGCACCGCGTGGTGTCGGACCGGCGGTTCTCGCTGAGGGCCTTCATGCAGGGCGAGGAGGCTGGCGTGCCAGTGCGCCAGAGGATCGGCCTCAAGAACTTCCTGCACGGCCTCGTCACCGGCATGCGCGAATTCGAACCCGCCTTGAGCCTGCAGGCGCTGCGCGAGACGAGCCCCTGACGGGATTTGAATATCGCGCGCGCGGGTCTAAACAGCTAGATTGGAACCGCAACATGAAAGGAAGACATGAGATGAAACACGTGATCGTCCTGTTGATTGCCGTCGCCGTCTGGGTGGCCGCAGCAGGCGTGCCAGACGCCACGGCGCAGGTTTCGGGCGCCGACATCCAGAGAGCGAGTTCCGCCATCATGAACGCCGGCAACCGCGCCAGCCAGGTCAAGGCCATCAAGCGGGTGCCCAGCGTCGGCGTGGTGCGGCTGGACTTCAACCCCATGACGGCCTTCTCGGACCTGCCGGACCCGGCCGAATACCGGATCATGGTCAGCCGGAACGCCGCCGGCGTTGCCAAGTTGCGGCAGGCCCTGAAATCCAACCCGGCGACCCGGGAGGCCCTCGCCAAACGCGGCATCGATCCAAACCAGGTGGCGGGCGCGCAGATCTCGTCCAACGGATCGCTCAGGCTCTACATCTTCTCACGCTGAACCTCTGCCGCGAAGATTGTCGAGCCCCGGACAGTCGGGGCCATCAGCCGCCTGTATGAGTGCCTGTATTCAAGCCAACGGACGCAAGGAGCGCGGGTAAGATGATCCTGAACACCAAAGTGACTCTGCGGGGGGCGCTACTGGCCCTCGCCACCCTCATGCTGGCTGCGCTGTTGCCCGGCGCGGCCAGTGCCCAAGACCCGCTGCCGTCCTGGAACGAGGGGGCGGCGAAGGCCGCCATCATCTCCTTCGTCGAAGGCGTGACGACGGAAGGCTCGGCCAATTTCGTGCCGGTGCCGGAGCGCATCGCGGTGTTCGACAATGACGGATGCCTGTGGCCGGAGAATCCACTGCCATTCCAGCTCGCTTTCGCCTTCGACGAGGTGAAGCGGCTCATGGCGGAGAAGCCCGAGCTGAAGGACGACCCCATGGTGCAGGCGCTGCTGGCAGGCGACATCGCCAAGCTTCTTGAGGGCAAGCACCACGACGGCCTGCTGCACATCATTGCGCTGACCCATGCCGGCATAACGACGGAGGAGTTCAGCCAGCGCGTGACCGATTGGCTCGCCACGGCGAAGCACCCGAAGTTCGACAGGCCCTATGACCAGCTGACCTACCAGCCGATGCAGGAGGTGCTGGGCTATCTGCGCGCCAACGGCTTCAAGACCTTCATCGTCTCCGGCGGCGGGGCGGACTTCTTGCGCGTGTGGACTGAGCGGGTCTACGGCATCCCGCCGGAGCAGGTGGTGGGCTCAACCGGGCGCGTGACCTATGAACTGCGTGAGACGGGGCCGGTGCTGGTGAAGACCCTCGATCACCTGTTCGTCGACGACAAGGCTGGAAAGCCTGCCGGAATCCACCAGTTCATCGGCAGGCGCCCCATCGCCGTGTTCGGCAATTCCGACGGCGACAAGCAGATGCTGGAATACGGAACGATCAATAACCCGAGGCCCAGCCTTGGGGTGATCGTGCGCCACACCGATGCCGAGCGGGAATACCAGTACGACGTCAACCCCAAGAGCAGCGGCACGCTCGTCGAAGCGCTGAAGGATGCGCCACAGAGGGGATGGACCGTCGTCAGCATGAAGGACGACTGGAAGACGATTTTCTCCGCACCCTGACGGGCGGCGGCACAGGAGATCCAGCCCGGCGCGGTGTAGAATTCATTCTCCGCACCGGTCTGGCCGCAGCGCGCGAGCCTCCGCGCGCTTCGACTTGCGGCCTACATCACCCGCCCCATCGAGAAGCCCGTTGCCAGGTGCTTCCTGACGAAGATGATGAGCAGGATGCCGGGAAGGAGGGCAATGACGCTCGCCGCGGAGAGCAGCGCGATATCGCCCGACAAGACGCCAGCGGCGCGCGTCATGATGCCGGCGATGGGCTTGGCATCGATCGTCGTCAGCGCATTGGCGAGCATGTACTCGGTCCACGAGAACATGAAGCAGAAGAACGCGGCGACCGCGATGCCCG
>NZ_JBIICB010000168.1:0-9281 GCF_044239095.1 Aestuariivirga sp.
CTGTCGATGAGCGTCTGCGTGAACGGGCTGCGGGGAGAGGCGAACACCTCCGCCGTCCTGCCTTCCTCGATGATCTCGCCGCCGCGCATGATCACCACGCGCTCGCACAGCGCGCGCACCACTGAAAGGTCATGGCTGATGAAGGCGAGCGCCATGCCCATTTCCGCGCGCAGGCGCTGCAGCAGGTCCAGCACCTGCGCCTGGGTTGATACGTCGAGGCCGGAGACGATCTCGTCCGCCACGATGAAATCCGGCTTGAGCGCGATGGCGCGCGCAATGCCCACGCGCTGGCGCTGCCCGCCGGAAAGCTGGTGCGGATAGCGCCCCATGGCACTGGCCGGAAGCCCCACCCGGTCGAGCAGCCCGGTCACGGCTGCGGGTGACGCATCGAGCCCGTGCAGGCGAAGCACGCCTGCCAGAATGCCGCCGATGCTGCGGCGCGGATTGAGCGATGACTGCGGGTCCTGGAAGATCATCTGCATGCGGCGGCGCAGGGGTTTCAGCGCATGTGCCGGCGCATGGGTGATGTCTTCGCCGTCGAACAGGATCTGGCCTTCGCGGGGCTCGTACAGCCGAAGCAGGCTGCGCCCGAGCGAGGTCTTGCCGGAGCCCGACTCTCCCACCAGCCCCACGCTCTCGCCCTTCGCGATGGAGATCGAGATGTTGTTCAGGATGGTGAGCCTGCGGCGGCGGCCGATGAGCAGCTGCTGGCTCATGTCCGGCACGTCGAGCGAGATGTTGCGCGCCTCGATCAGCATCAGCCGCCAATCTCCCGCCTCAGTTCGGCGATGAGCGCGTCGGGCACCGGCCGCAGGCTCTGCTCCGGCCTGTCATAGCGCGGGCTCGCGGCAAGCAGTGCCTGCGTATAGGCGTGGCGCGGCGTGTGGAGAACGTCAGCCGTTGCGCCCTGTTCCAGCACCTTGCCGCCATAGAGAACGGTCATCCGGTCGGAAATCTGCGCCACCACGCCCAGGTCGTGGGTCACGAACAGCAGCGTCGTCTTGTGCGTGCGCTGCATTTCGCGGATCAGCCGCAGCACCTGCTTCTGCACCGTCACGTCGAGTGCCGTGGTTGGCTCGTCGGCGATGATGACATGCGGGTTCAGCGAAAAGGCCTGGGCGATCAGAACGCGCTGGCGCATCCCGCCTGACAGCTCATGCGGATAGCGCCGCATGACGAGCCCCGGATCGCGGATTTGCACATCCTCGAGAAGCTGCAGCGCTCTTGCCTCGGCCTGCCTGCGGCTCAATCCCGCGCGCAGCCGCAATCCGTCGGTCAGCTGGTCACCGATGCGGCGGGCGGGGTTCAGCGATGTCAGCGGGTCCTGCGGAATGAGGGCGATGCGCACGCCGAGCATGTCGCGCAGTTTCGGCGGCGGCAGCGCCAGAAGGTCGGTTCCCTCGAACAGGATGCTGCCAGAGGTGATCCTGATGCCCGCTGGCAAAATGCCCAGCACCGCCTTGGCGATGGTCGACTTGCCAGCCCCGCTTTCGCCCACCAGCGCCATCACTTCCCCGGCCTTCACTTGCAGGGAAACATCACGCAGGATCGGCCCTACGGCGCTGTGCGCGCAAAGGTTCCGGATGTCGATCACCGCCGTCACCGCTTCAGCATCGGGTCGAGCCATTGGCGCAATCCGTCTCCCAGCTGGTTGAAGGCAAGCACGGTCAGGAACAGGGCGCCAAGCGGGAAGACCAGCACCCACCACGCCTGGTAGATGATCTGCCGTCCCTCCGCGATCATGCCGCCCCAGGTCGGCGTGTCGCTCGATACCGACAGCCCGACGAAGGACAGGATTGCCTCCACGATCACGGCGATCCCCATTTCAAGTGACAGCAGCACCAGCACCACGGGCAGCACATTGGGCAATATCTCGCGGAACAGCACCGCCATCCGCCCCATGCCCAGCGCGGTTGCGGCCTCCGCATACTCCAGCCGCGCCTGCTGCAGCGTCTCGGCCCGCACCACCCGGGCAAAGCGCGTCCAGTCGATGACCACGATGGCCACGATCACCGAGTGCAGCCCGGATCCCAGCACGGCGACGAGCAGGATGGACAGCAGCACCGGCGGGAACGCCATCCAGATGTCGATCAGCCGTGAGATGACGGCATCGGTCCAGCCGCCGAAATAGCCCGCAAGCAGGCCCAGTGCGGTTCCGAGAATGCAAGCCAGTGTGGCCGCCACGAAGGCAACCGTCAGCGCGATCCGCGTCGCATAGATCATGCGTGAGAGCAGGTCGCGCCCGAGGCTGTCGGTGCCCAGCCAGCGTCCGGGCTCCTGTCCGGGCGCGGCGGTGGCGGCCATCAGATCCTGTTCCAGCGGATCGAATGGGGCGATGAGCGGCGCGAGCAGCGCGATGGCCAGCAGCAGCAGGATGAAGCCGCCGCCCAGCCAGATGCGGAGGTCCCTAGGCATGTCGCAGCCTCGGGTTCAGCCACGCCGTCAGCGCGTCGACCAGCATGTTGACCGCGATGAAGATGACGCCGAATGTCAGCACCAGGCCCTGGATCAGCGGCAGGTCGCGGTTGATCACGGCATCGATGGCGAGGTTGCCGATGCCGGGATAGGAGAAGATGCGCTCGGTGATCACCGTGCCGCCGATCAGGAAGGTGAATTGCACGCCCGTTAGCGCCAGTGCTGGAACGGCGGCGTTGCGCAATGCCTCCTGCAGCAGGATTCGCCCGTTGGATAGTCCCTTGATGCGGGCAAGCACGATGTAGTCCTGCACCATCACGTCCATCATGGTGTTCTTGAGCACGCGGCCGATCACCGCGGCCAGCGGCAGGCCGATGGCGAAGGCCGGCATGACCATGTGCTTCAGCACATCCCCTACAAAGGCGAACTTGCCGCGCAGCAGGCCCTCAAGAACGAAGAATTGCGTCGCAAGCCCGTGGTCGATGGTCGGGTCGCTGCGGCCCGAGATCGGCAGCAGCGGCACCAGCACGCCCAGCACCAGCACGAAGGTCAGCGCCCAGATGAAGTCGGGCACCGCCAGCAGGAGCCCGTTGGCATTGTCGATGAGGCTTTCAACCCACGTCCCGCGCCAGGCGGTGGAAACGAGCGCGATCGTGCCACCCAGCAGAACCGCGATGGCAAGCGCCAGCAGGGCGAGTTCGATGGTGGCCGGAAGCCGGTCGGCGATGATGGTCATCACGTTCTGCTTCATCGAGATCGAGGTGCCGAGGTCGCCGCCCAGCACCTGGCCGAACCAGATCGTGAATTGCTGCCATACCGGAAGGTCAAGGCCATAGACCGCACGCAGTGCCGCGATGTCGGTCTCCGACGCGCCAGGCGCGATCATCATGGCGATCGGGTCGCCGGGCACCACGCGCACCAGCACGAAAACCACCACCATCACGCCGATGAGGGTGAGAAGGGCGGTGAGCGCGCGCGACAGGATGAGGCTGAAGGGCATATGAAGGCCTGCGAGCGGCGATGTGAGGGTCATCAGCATGGCCGCAGTCATAGCATGTGTTAGGAATAAAAGTCAAGGATAAAATTCCTTGACCGGGAAATCGAGGCCCGGCCGGAGCCGGGCCTCGGGGTCAGCGTCAGGCGGGCGACATCTGTGCCGGCTCCGGCGAGCCCGCCACATTGGGCGTCACCTTGATGGTGTTCTTGAACAGGATCGGCTGCTGGTACTGGATCAGCGGGATCACATAGCCGTTCTCGGCGATGTGCTTGTCGACGGCCTTCCAGCCCTCGATGCGCTTGGCCTCGTCGGCCTCGCCCCACAGCGGGCCGATCATGCCGTCGAGGTCATCCGTGTTCCACACCGAGTGCGGGCTCGGCCCGAACATGGCGAAGCCCGTGGACGTGGTCGGATCGCCGATGGCGTTGCCCCAGTTGTAGAAGGCGGCAGGCGCCAGCGTGTCGGCAGCGCGCAGCTCGTAGTGCTTGGCGATCTCGTAGACCTCGATTTCGGCCTCGATCCCTACCTTGCGCCACATGCCCACGATGGCCTGCACCATCTCGTAGTCCTTGGGCTTCAGGCCGCGCGTGGACTGGATCGTGAACTTCACCGGATTGTCCGGACCAAAGCCTGAGGCCGCGAGCAGTTCCTTTGCCTTCTCGGGATCGTAGGCCACGGTGATCGTCGCGTCGAAGGCCGTGTATTCGGGGGCCTGCAGCGTGCTGATCGGGGTGGCGTAGCCGCGCAGCAGCTTGTCGACGATGGCCTTCTTGTCGATCGACATGGCGGCCGCCAGGCGCACGTTCTTGTCCAGCATCGGGCCGTCGTTGTTGAGGAAGATCATGCCGATGTCGGAGACGGGCGTCACCGCGCCGCTCAGGCCGTCCTTCGCCTTCAGGCGGTCGAACTCCTCGAAGGGCACGTCGACGGTCACGTCGGAAGAGCCTGATTCGATCTCGGCCACGCGGCTCGTCGCATCGGGAACGAACTTGAAGACCACCGTCTCGAAGGCGGGCTTGCCGCCCCAGTAGTCCGGGTTGGCCTTGAGGCGCACGAAGGCGTTGCGCTCGAACTGGTCCACCATGTAGGGGCCGGTGCCGATGGGCTTGGCCTCGAAGCCTTCCGCGCCCACTTTCTCGAAATAGGCCTTGGGCATCACATAGCCCGTGAGGAAGGCCATCCACTTGAACAGCGTGGGCTCGAACTGCAGGACGTCGGCGGTGATCTTGTTGCCGTCCACCTTGAAGTTGCCGATCTTCGACCAGATGAAGGCGATCGGGTTGCCGCCGTCCATCTTGCCCGCCCGCTCGAGCGACCACACCACGTCCTCGGCCGTGAAGGGCGAGCCGTCGTGCCACTTGACGCCCTCGCGGACCGTCATGAACACCTGCTTCTTGTCATCCGACCAGCCCCACTCGGTGAGCAGCCCCGGCTGGAACTCCAGGTTCGGCTTCTGGCCGATGAACTGGTCGAACACCGAGCGGTAGATCGCCTGGATCGTCGGGTTGACGGCGGAAAGCCCCGTGGTCGGATCCCAGGAGGGAAGGTTCACGTTGTAGGCGATGGTCACCGTGCCGCCGTCGGCCCGCGCGGCAGTGATGTTCAGCCCGCTGCCCATGAGCAGCCCGGCGGCTCCCAGCTGCAGCAGCTGGCGTCTGGAAATCTCGATCATGCAGTCCCTCTTGTTTGGCCCTTGCCGTTTCTTGACGGCGCCAGATTGAAGACCATTTTGGCCCCCAAGGGGAGAAATATTTAGTTGCATCCATCCAATGCTGCAATGCAGCATCTGTTGGCGCCGCAATATGGCTTGATATGGCGGCGGATCGCCGCCACTATTTCGGACGATCTATGCATTGGAATATAAAGGCGTCAGATGGCAGAGCGGTCCTTTGCGCGGGAAGTGGAAGATCTGCGGCTCGGTGCGGGTGAGGAATTCCGTGGCGAGGGCATTCTCGCCATCACCAAGGCGCTGCTGCAATCGGGGGTGTCCTATGTCGGGGGCTACCAGGGCTCGCCCATCTCGCACCTGATGGACGTGCTGGCGGATGCCTCCGGCTATATGGCCGAACTCGGCGTCCATTTTGAATCCTCCGCCTCCGAGGCCACCGCCGCCGCCATGCTCTCGGCCTCCGTCATGTACCCGATCCGCGGTGCCGTGACCTGGAAGTCGACGGCGGGCACCAATGTGGCCAGTGACGCGCTCTCCAACCTCGCCTCGGGTGGCGTCACCGGCGGCGCGGTCATCATCATCGGCGAGGATTACGGCGAAGGCTCCTCCATCATGCAGGAGCGCAGCCACGCCTATGCGATGAAGTCCCAGATCTGGCTGATGGACCCGCGCCCTGACCTGCCCAGCATGGTGCAGGCGGTGGAGCAGGCCTTCGAGCTCTCCGAGGCCTCCAACACCCCGGTGATGGTCGAGGTGCGCATCCGCGCCTGCCATGTCCACGGCCGCTTCACCGCGAAGGACAACCGCAAGCCCGCCTACACGCTGAAGCAGGCGCTGGAGAACCCGGTGCGCGACGTCAACCGCATCGTGCTGCCGCCCGCCTCCTTCATCCATGAGAAGCTGAAGATCGAGAAGCGCTGGCCCGCCGCGGTGAACTTCATCCGTGAGCACAGGCTCAACGAGGTCTTCGGTCCGGATGACGCGGATGTCGGCATCATCCTGCAGGGCGGCATGTACAATGGCGTGATCCGCGCACTCCAGCAGCTCGGCCTGTCGGATGCCTATGGCAACACCCGTATTCCGCTCTATGTCCTGAACGTCACCTATCCGTTGGTTGATGAGGAGGTGCTCGCCTTCTGTGCGGGCAAGTCCGCCGTCGTCGTGGTCGAGGAGGGCCAGCCCGAATTCCTCGAGCAGGCGCTCAACACCATGCTGCGCCGGCGGGACCTGAACACCCGCTTGTCTGGCAAGGATGTCTTCCCGCTGGCAGGCGAATACACCGCAACGGTGCTCCAGAAGGGCCTTCTCGGCTTTCTCGAGAGACACGCGCCGCGCCTTCTCGGCAACCGGCCGCCGCTTCCCGATGCCGCGCCCGTGCTCAACAGCAAGGAGGTGCAGGCGCTGGCCACTGTCGTGCCGCCGCGCCCGCCGGGTTTCTGCACCGGCTGTCCGGAGCGCCCGATCTTCGCGGCCATGAAACTCGTCGAGAAGGAGCTCGGCACGCACCATGTGTCGGCCGATATCGGCTGCCACCTGTTCTCGATCCTGCCGCCCTTCAACATCGGCGCCACGACCATGGGCTACGGCCTCGGGCCCGCCGCCGCCTCGGCCTTCAACGTCAAGGCAGACAAGCGCGTCATCTCGGTCATGGGTGACGGCGGCTTCTGGCACAACGGCTTGTCCTCCTCCGTCGGCAACGCGGTCTTCAACAAGCATGACGGCGTCATGCTGATCGTCGACAACTATTATTCCGCCGCCACCGGCGGTCAGGACATCCCGTCCTCGCGTGCCGAAAACACGAAGCGCCAGACCAACAACGCCATCACCACTGCCGTAAAGGGTGTCGGCGCCACATGGGTGCGCCAGATCGACCGCACCTATGATGTCGCCAAGATGCGTGACACGCTGCGCGAGGCACTGACGACGGACGAGCCTGGCCCCAAGATCATCGTCGCCTCATCCGAATGCATGCTGAACAAGCAGCGCCGCGTGAAGCCGCTGATGGACAAGGCGGAGAAGGCAGGCGAGCCCGTGCTGCGCCAGCGCTTCGGCGTGGACGAGGATATCTGCACGGGTGACCATGCCTGTATCCGCCTCTCCGGCTGCCCGTCGCTGACCGTCAAGCACCTCGACGATCCGCTGCGCGATGACCCTGTCGCGGCAATCGACGACAGCTGCGTTGCCTGCGGAAACTGCGGCGACGTGGCCGATGCCGCGGTTCTCTGCCCGTCCTTCTACCGTGCCGACGTGCTGCGCAATGCGAGCGGCTGGGAGCGCTTCAAGAGCCGGATCCGCGCCTCGGTGATTTCCTTCCTGCAGCGGCGGCGGGAGCGGCGGCGCATCCTTTTCGGCAGGCAGGCGGCGTGATGTTCGACGCTACGCAGGGCCGTGACAAGCCGCTCACCATCGCCATCCTCGCCATGGGCGGGCAGGGCGGCGGGGTGCTGACGGACTGGATCGTCGCCGTGGCTGAAGCCAATGGCTGGTATGCGCAGTCGACCTCCGTTCCGGGCGTTGCGCAGCGCACTGGCGCCACGCTCTATTACATCGAGATGCTGCCGCCCCGCGGCGGCCAGCCGCCGGTGCTGGCGCTGATGCCCACGCCGGGTGACGTGGACATCGTCATCGCGGCGGAACTGATGGAGGCCGGCCGCTCCATCCTGCGCGGCCTTGCGACACCGGACCGGACGCTGCTCATCACCTCCACCCACCGCGCCTATGCCGTGGCGGAGAAGGAGAAGCCGGGCGAAGCAATCGCCGACCCTCAGGCTGTCAACGCCGCGGCGGGTATCGCCGCGCGCCGCGTCATCGCCTTCGACATGGAGCGCGCCGCGCGCGGCCATGGCACGGTCGTCTCCGCCCCGCTGCTTGGTGCGCTGGCCGGTGCTGCCGCATTGCCGTTCCCGCGCGAGAGCTTCGAGCAGGTGATCGCAGCCGGCGGCAAGGGAACGGCCGCCTCGCTCAAGGGCTTCGCGGATGGCTTTTCACGCGTGAGCCAAAATGAATTGCCGCAGGCCGTGGCGAAGCCGGTGCCCGTGCCAAGCGGCCTGCCGGAAAGCCTCGGCTCTGCAGCACTCGATGAGCGCCTTGCAAGGCTGCGCGCGCTCCCCCCTGCGGCCCATGCCGCGGCGCTGGCCGGCCTGAAGCGCACCATCGACTTCCAGGACCTCGCCTATGGCGATGACTATCTCGCCCGGCTTGAAGCACTGGCCGAACTCGACACCCGCCACGGCGGCTTGCCGCGCGGCCACGCCTTCACGGCTGCCGCCGCGAAGCATCTCGCCAATGCCATGGCCTATGATGACGTGATCGGCGTTGCCGACCTCAAGACCCGCTCTGCGCGGTTCGCGCGCATCTCAGCGGACATGAAATCAGGCGGCGATCCGCTCTATCTCACCGAATTCATGCACCCGCGCGCGGAGGAGTTGGTGAGCCTTCTGCCAGCATCATGGGGCCGCAGCATCGCCGCAAAGCCCGCCCTCATGGCGCGGATCGACAGAATGGTGAACCGCGGGCGCCGGGTCGAGACGGCACGGTTGCGCGGCTTCCTGCAACTCTATGCGGTGAGCGGCCTCCGGCGCTGGCGGCGGAAACTTCTGCGCCATGAGACCGAGATGCGCCATGCCGGGGACTGGCTCGCCATCGCCAGCCGCATGCTGCCCCAGAACTACGATCTCGCCCGCGCCATGCTGGCGGCGCGCCGCCTGGTCAAGGGCTACTCGGACACGCACGCGCGGGGGCTTTCCAAGTTCGACCGCGTCTTCTCCGCCGCAACCCTTCTCGCGGCACGCGATGACGGCGGCCAGTGGATGGACCGTCTCGTCACCGCCGCGCTGAAAGACGAGAACGGAGACGCCCTCGACGGCGTGCTGAAGACGATCCGGGAGATGTAGCCTTCTTTCCTCGCCCGCCCGTACCCCATTCCGTCCTTTCCCCTAAATGCGTGGCGGCGAGGGGGAATGAATGAGAAAGTTTAGATATTAATTCTTATCCCTCTCCCCCTCCGGGGGAGAGGGCAGGGTGAGGGGGTGGCTGCCGCGGGTCAGCGCGTTTGAAGTCTTGAGCCCGCTGCGGCCATCTGTGATGCAGTCTGAGCGTTTCATGTGTGGACAGACCCCCTCACCCCGGCCCTCTCCCCCACATGCGTGGGGGCGAGGGGGAATTGAGGAGAAGGTTTACATGTAAATTCTTATCCCTCTC
>NZ_JBIICB010000169.1:0-9276 GCF_044239095.1 Aestuariivirga sp.
TGTTCAGGCAATCAGCGCGCGGATAGACCCCCTCACCCCACCCTCTCCCCCACATGCGTGGGGGCGAGGGGGAAGAGGGGCGGCATGCGCAGCTTGGGATTGCTCGGGATCTCTTGCAGCAGCGTTTTGCTTCTTCAACCCCACATGGGTGGGGGTGAGGGGGAAGAGGGGCGGCGTGCCTGGCTTGGTGTTGCTCAGACGTTGAATAATGGCTCCTCCAGCCCCTTGATGCCGGTGTCCATGACGAAGACGGCGCCGCCGGGGTCCTGTTTGCCTTCGGGGCTGTGGCCGGTGGTGACGAAGAGATGGGTCATGTCCGGGCCGCCGAAGGCTGCGGCGGTGACGATCGGGCAGGGGAGATCATAGGTCCTGACGATTGCGCCATGGGGGGCGAAGCGGACAAGGCGGCCTGCGCCATAGAGCGCGCACCAGAGGCAGCCCTCGGCATCGACGGTGAGGCCGTCGGGCACGCCGTCTGCGAAACTGGCGAAGACGCGGCGGTTGGCCGGGATGCGGGAGGTGGGCGACACGTCATAGGCCAGCACGCGGCGGCCCATGGAATCACTGAAATACATGGTGCGCCCGTCGGGTGAGAAGGCGGGGCCGTTGCACACGGCGAAGCCTGAGTCGGCAACGCTCCAGGTGCCGTCCGGCTCCACGCAATAGAGGATGCCGCGCGGCTCGGTTTCGGGAACGTCGAAGGTGCCCGCCCAGAGCCTGCCGGAGCGGTCGAGCTTGCTGTCGTTGTAGCCGACGCCGGGACGGGCCTCATTTGGGTCCGCGAAGAGGGTGCTGGCGCCGGTTGCCGGATCGAACAGCCTGAGGCCCGAGTCGACGGCGGCGAGGAGCTTGCCGCCCGCCGCGAAGACGAAGGAGCCGAACACGGTTTCGCCCGGGATGGTCCAGCTTTGGACCTTGTCACCGCCCCATGCCTTGCGGTGCAGGGTGGGGCCGTACCAGTCGACCCAGTAGAGGGCCTGTTCGGCCGTATGCCACATGGGGCTTTCGCCGAGGCGGTCATGGGTCTGGGCGAAGATGTCGAATGTCATGGTGTTTTCCTGATGGTCTTCTTGGCCCCGCCGCCCAGCACGTCCGCAAGGGTGCGCAGCTCTGCCATGTGGCCGCCGAGGGCTTCATACTCGGCGCGGGGCATGGTGAATTCGATGGGGGCCACGAGGGCAGGCGTGGGCACGTAGCCAAAGGCGTTTTCGGGAAGCGTGGTGACGTCTACCATATAGGTGATGCCGCCGCCGGGCCAGACGTAGCAGGGGGCACCGCCCGCCGTGACGCGGGTAGCGGCCTGCCTCACCGAATGGGTGAGGCGCACGGGGTTTTCGGTGACGCCGGCGCGCAGCGAACCGCCGGCACCCGCCATGAACAGCACGGTGGAGAGGGCTGGCTCGCAGTTCTCCCGGATGCGCGCCACGGACTGCGCGAGGGCGAGGGGAAGCTCCCTTTCCACGGGGGCAAGCGTCTCGTCCAGCTCGTAATAGGCGAAGTGCTCGCCGGTGGTGGAGACCATGAGCAGGCGCAGGCCGGGCCAGGCCTGCTTGGGGTCGAAGGGCTTAAGGATGGCGAGGGGATCGGTGAGGTCCGTGCCGCCCCAGCCGGTGCCGGGCTGGGCGACCTTGAAATAGCGGCCGGGCGTGGAGCGGTGGCCCTTCATTCTGATGCCAGTCTCCGGAACGTCCAGGAACTTGCCGGCCTGGTGCTCCGAAAGGACGCCGGTGATGTGGTCGTCCACCACCACCACCTCGTCCACCAGGCCCATCCATTGCTGTGCGAACATGCCGATGGTGGCCGAGCCGCAGCCGACGCGCATGCGCTCTTCCCGGTGGCCGTTGATGATGGGGGCCTTGCCAGCCTCGATGACGATCGTGGCGCCGCCGTCGACGGCGACTTCGACGGGCTTGCGGTTGGCAAGCGCCAGAAGGCTCTCGCAGGTGATGCGGCCTTCCTTCTTGGAGCCCCCGGTCAGGTGGCGCACGCCGCCGAGCGAGAGCATCTGCGAGCCATATTCGGCGGTCGTCACGTGGCCGATCTGCTCGCCCCCGACGCGCACGGCAGCGCACTCGGCGCCGAGGTGGCGGTCGGTGTCGATCTTCACCTTCAGGCCGCAGTAGCTGAAGATGCCCTCGGTGACGACGGTGACCATGTCGACGCCGTCCACCTCGGAGGCGACGATGAAGGGGGCGGGCTTGTAGTCTGGGTAAGTGGTGCCCGCACCGATGGCGGTGACGAAGGTGGAGGGCTCGCGAATGATGCGCCCGTCCCAGTCACGCGAGGGTGGCAGGAAGGGGACAACCTCACCCTGCGCCGCGACCGTGCGCTCCAGCACCACATGCGGGTCGACGCGGGTGAGCACCCCGCCCTGGTTCGCGTAGCGATCGCACGCGCCTAGCATGCCCTCCCGGATGTAGCAGAGCACGGGGCAGGCATCGCAGCGGATCTTTCCGGGCGTTTGGTCCATCGGTCTTGTTCCAAGGGCTATCTCGCAACTGCGATGTGGCCATTGACATAGACGGAATGATTCCATATTTTTTGTTTGTACACAAACAAAATCGCCGACCCTAACGGAGCTCCCCATGAGTGCGTTGTTCGAGGAAGAAGTGCTGAGCGTGCACCACTGGACGGACCGGCTGTTCAGCTTCCGGACGACAAGGTCGCCGTCTTTCCGCTACGAGAACGGGCAGTTCACGATGATCGGCCTTGCGGTTGAGGGAAAGCCGCTGCTCAGGGCTTACAGCCTGGTCAGCCCCAATTACGCGGACGAGCTTGAGTTCCTGTCGATCAAGGTGCCGGACGGGCCGCTGACCTCGAAGCTCCAGCACATCCGGGTGGGCGACAAGATCCTCGTCGGCCGCAAGCCCACCGGCACGCTGCTGGTTGACAACCTGCTGCCCGGACGCAACCTCTATCTGCTCGGCACGGGCACGGGGCTGGCCCCGTTCATGAGCCTCGTCAAGGATCCCGCCGTCTATGAGCGCTTCGCGAAGGTGGTGCTGGTGCATGGCTGCCGCTTCGCCGCCGAACTGGCCTATGCGGATGAGATCGAGCAGACCCTGCCCGGGGACGAGCTGATCGGCGACGAGGTGCGGGCAAAGCTGCTCTACTACCCGGCCGTGACGCGCGAGGAATTCCGCAACCGCGGCCGCATTACCTATCTTCTGGGCTCTGGCCGGATCGCTGCGGATCTCGGCCTGGCGCCGCTCGATGCCGCGCAGGATCGCGTGATGATCTGCGGCAGCCCGGCCTTCCTGTCGGACATCACGGCGCTGCTCACGGGCCTGTCCTTCAGTGAGGGCAGCAGCAGCACGCCCGGCAGCTATGTGATCGAGAAGGCCTTCGTTGAGCGCTGAAGCCATGGACCCCGGCAGCGTGCTCTGCGGCTACCGGCTCGAGGACCAGGTGGGCTTCTACCTGCGCCGCGCCGGGCAGCGCCATGCCGCGATCTTCGCCGGGCAGATGGGCGGCGACCTGACGCCAACCCAGTGGGCGGCCCTCGTCAAGCTCGCCGAGTTGCACTCCGTGTCGCAGAACCTGCTCGGGCGCGAGACGGCGATGGATGCCGCGACCATCAAGGGCGTGGTCGACCGCCTCGGCAGGCGCGGGCTGGTCGCCACGGCGCCTGACCCGGACGATGGGCGGCGCATGCTGGTCTCGATCACGCCGGAGGGGCTGGCGGCGGTGGGGCGCGGCGTGGCGCCAGCCACCGCCATCACCGCGGAGACGCTCGAGCCCCTCGACCCGGGCGAGCAACGCAACCTTCTGGACCTGCTCCGCCGCATCGCGTGAGGGACCTATCCGCGCCCGCTGGTTTTGCTATGATCGCATTCAGGCCTTCCAGAGAGAGGCCCGGGAAAATCCAGGAGGAAGACATGTCCGACACCAAGCTCATCGTACCGGCCAGGAAACGCATCACCCGCCGATCCGCCCTGAAGCTCGCAGGCGCGGGGGCCGCGGCCTCGATCGTGGGTCCGGGTTTCGTGCGCTATGCGCAGGCGCAGTCTTCCGAGCCGATCCGCATCGGCTTCCAGGTGCACCGCACCGGCATTGGCGCAGCCTATGGCCGCTGGTACGAGCGCACCACCACCGCCGCCGTCAAGCTCATCAACGAGCAGGGTGGCATCAATGGCAGGCCCGTTGAGATTATTGCCGAGGACGACGCGACCGACCCCGGCCGCGGCGCAGAGGTCGTCGAGAAATTCGCCACCCAGCACAAGTGCGACGTGGCCTTCGGCACGCTGTTCAGCCATGTCGTGATGGGCTCCGCCCCGCGCGCGGGCGAGTTGAAGCTGCCCTATTACGTGGTGTCCGAGGGCCATCACGTGGCGTCCGGCGCGCTCAACCGCTACACCTTCCAACCGGGCATCACCGACGTGAAGTCGCAGGTCATCGCCATGGCGCCGTGGATCGCCAAGAACGTCGGCAAGAAGGTCACCATGATCTTCCCGGACTTCGCCTTCGGCCACGACCACCGCGACTTCTTTTCCGCCGCGATCAAGGCGCAGGGCGGCGAGGTGAACGCGCTGATCCCCATTCCGCCGACCGAGTCCTCCTTCACCCGCTACTTCCCGCAGATCCCGATGGACACCGAAGTGATCTACCATGTCATGGTGGGACCCGCGGTGCTGACCTTCGTGAAGGAACTGGGCGAGCATTTCGGCTCGCAGCATCCCGCGCTGTTCGGTTTCATCGACAGCCTCGAGGCCGTTGACCTGAAGAGCCCGGGCCTTGAGTTCCTCGAGGGGTCCTACCTGTGGGAGGCCTTCCCGCGCCATGCCGGCGCCAGCCCCGCCCCGCACGATACCTTCTTCCGCGAGAAGGTGGGTGTGGACCAGAACGGCGCCAGCGTCTCCGACCCCGCCGACATATCAACCTATTCGCACATGTTCGGCTGCTGGGAGACGCTCTACATCCTGAAGCAGGCGATGGAGGCGGCGGGCTATCAGGGCCCGGCCGACAAGGCCAAGCTCATCGAGGCGACCGAGGCCATCACCACCATTGCCGAGGGCAACGAGCACCCGCAGGGCAACAAGATCTTCAACGCCAAGATTCACCAGAGCTTCGGGCACCAGAACATCACGCAGGTGAAGAGCGGCGTGGGCGAAGTGGTCTACCGCACCACCATCGAGGAGGGCCTCTACGAGCCGGCGGCCGACTACACCAAGATGGCGCTGTAAGCGAAGCGCCTTGGCGTTCTGGCCCCACCTTCTGCTCGCCGTGCTCGAGGGCACGGTGGCAGCCGCCGTGCTGGCGCTGTCGGCACTGGGGCTGTCGCTGGTGTTCGGGGTGATGCGGGTCGTCAACGTCGCGCATGGCGAGTTCTTCATGGTCGGCGCCATGCTGGCGTGGTGGACAGCGAAGATGATGCCGGGCGGTCCGCTGGCCGGCTTCATCGCCGCGCTGGTGGCCGCACCGGTCGCCGTGGGCTTCCTCGCCTTCCTGACCGAGCGCCTGCTACTGCGGCGGATCAACTACGATCCGGAAGCCACCATCGTGGCGACCATCGGGCTGCTTTTCGTGCTGCAGCAGCTGGCGCTTTCCGTCTTCGGTGCTGACGCCAAGCCGGTGGCGGCACCCTTCACCTACCGCATCGCCTTTCCGTGGTTCGGCTTCTCCGGCTACAAGATCTTCGTGGTGGCGGCCTCACTCATGCTGCTGCTTGCCGTGTGGTGGGTGCTGGCGCGCACCCGCATTGGCCTCGTCATGCGCGTCACCCAGTTCGACCGCGAGACGGCCACCGCCTTCGGCATCCCCGTCAACACCGTCTATGCGGCGGTGTTCGTGGCGGGTGCAGCACTGGTCGCCATTGCCGCCGTGCTGATCGTGCCGATCCAGCAGGCGCATTACCTGATGGGCCTAGATCCGCTGCTCATGAGCTTCATCGTGGTCATCATCGGCGGCCTGGGCTCCATCAAGGGGAGTGTCGTGGCGGCCCTCATCATCGGCCTGGCGGATGGCATCATCTCGATGTTCTTCTCGCCAACCCTTGCGGCGATCATCGCCACGCTCGCCGTGGCGATCGTGCTCGTGGTCCGGCCGCAGGGCCTCTATGGAGTGCCGGTGCGATGAGCGGGAAGGCCGTGCTGCTGCATGCCGGGGTGATCGCGGCGCTGTTCCTGCTGCAGTTCGTGGCGAGTGACTATGCCGTGCTGATGCTGACCCGCATCATGGTGCTGGCGATCTATGCGATGGGCTACAACATCCTGTTCGGCTATACGGGACTGCTCAGCCTCGGCCATGCGATGTTCTTTGCGGCCGGGCTTTATGCCGCAGCGCTCGGCGTCACCAGGCTGGGCCTCGGCGTGCCGGAGGCCTTCGCGGTGGCGATCCTCACCGGCATCGCCGTTTCCCTCCTGATCGGCCTCATCGCCCTGCGGGCGAGCGGCGTCGCCTTCATGATCGTGACGCTGATGTTCGCGCAGGCCGCCTTCCTGACCGTCCTCTATTTCGGGGAGTATACGCGCGGCGACGAGGGCATCGTCATTCCCGACACGCTGCGCGCCTTCAGCTTCATGGGCATCGAGGCGGACCTCACCAACCCGGTACTGCGCTACAATCTGGCGCTGGCCTTCCTGGCCGCGGCGATCGCCCTGTGCCTTGCCGTGGTGCGCTCGCGCATCGGGCATGTACTGGTGGCGATCCGCGAGAACGAGAGCCGCACCGCCATGCTGGGTTATGATGTGGCCCGCTACAAGCTCATCGCCTTCGTGCTGTCCGGGTCCTTCGCGGCCTTCGCCGGGGCCTGCTATGCGCTGATGTTCGCCTATGCAGGCTCGTCGCTTGCCTCGATCCAGTATTCCATCCATCCGCTGCTGTGGACGCTGCTCGGCGGCGCGGCGACGGTGCTGGGGCCGGTGCTCGGCACAGCGCTGATGTTCTTCCTCGTCGACTTCGCCAGCGGATTCACAACGGCGAGCCTGCTGTTTGTCGGCGTGGCGCTGATCCTCCTCGTCCTGTTCTTTCCCAAGGGAATCCTCGGCACCCTTCGCCAGCGCGTGATGCCATGGCTGCCCTAGACGCCGCGCCCCCGCTTCTCGAAACCACCGGCCTGACGCGCAGCTTCGGCGGCCTGACGGCGGTGAGGGACGTGGACTTCCGGCTGGAGAAGGGCGAGGTGCGCGCCGTGATCGGCCCCAACGGCGCGGGCAAGACCACCTTCGTGAGCCTCATTTCCGGCCGCATCGCGCCCAGTGCCGGACGCGTGCTGTTCGAGGGCGAGGACGTCACCGCCCTTCCCGCCTTCAGGCGGGTGCGGCTGGGCATCGCCTACACGTTCCAGATCACCAGCATCTACGCCAATCTCTCGGCGGAGGAGAATGTGGCGCTGGCGGCGCACCAGCCGGGCCGCGGCGGCAGCATTGCGTATCTCGAGCGCGTCGGCCTCGCCGGGCGCGCCGGGCAAATCGCGGGGACCTTGTCATACGGCCACCAGCGGCTGCTTGAGGTGGCGATGGGGCTGGCGCTGCGGCCAAAGCTGCTGATCCTCGACGAGCCCACGCAGGGGCTATCCGACGCCGAAATCGAGGGCTTCATCGGCCTCGTGCGCGACGTGGCCCGGGATGCGACGGTGCTGCTGATCGAGCACAACATGCCCGTCGTCATGGCGCTTGCGCACCGCATCACCGTGCTCGACCGTGGCAGCATCCTTGCCGAGGGAAGCCCGGCGGAGATCCGCGCCAATCCGGCGGTGCAGAGCGCCTATCTGGGGAGCGGGTGATGCTCGAACTCAGCGGCGTTGACTGCTACTACGCGGAAGCCCAGGTGCTGAAGGACTTCTCGCTCAAGGCCGAGGCCGGCGAGATCCTGTGCCTGCTGGGGCGCAATGGTGCGGGCAAGACGACGGCGCTGAAGGCCATCATGGGGCTGGTGCGGGCGCGGCGCGGCAGCATCAGGCTTGACGGCACGGAGCTGACCGGCCTTGCCCCGCACGAGGTGCCGCGCCGCGGCATCGGCTATGTGCCGCAGGGGCGCCGGCTGTTCTCCGAACTGACGGTGATGGAGAACCTGAAGGTCGGGCTGATGACGCGCGGCTCCGGACCTGAGGTTTTCGAACACGTGCTGTCGCTGTTTCCGCTGCTGAAGGAGCGGCTCGCCCAGCGGGCCGGCACGATGAGCGGCGGCGAGCAGCAGATGCTGGCGATGGCGCGCGCCCTGTGCATCAACCCCCGGGTTCTGCTGCTCGACGAGCCGACCGAGGGGCTGATGCCCGCGATGATCGAGCGCATCCGGCAATCGGTGCTCGACCTCAAGTCCCATGGCGTGACCACGCTGCTGGTGGAGCAGCGCGTGGATGCCGTGCTGCCGGTGGCGGACCGCGTTGCCTTTGTGGAGAACGGCCGGGTAACGGGGGTGGTGGCGGCATCGGCACTTGCCTCCGACCGCCACATGATCGACCGCTACGTGGGGATCTGAGCATGCGGAGGGGTGCCCTTGCCCTGATCTGCCTTCTCGCGGGAACGGCCCCCGCGATGGCGCATGCCTCGGGCCGCGGCTTCGTGATGCTGCTGCCGACGAACCACGTGATCGCGGGCGGGGCTCTGGCCGTGCTCGTCTCCTTCATCGCCGTGTCACTGCTGCCGCGCCGGTTGTTCGGCGAAAGCCATGCGGAACCTGCGGCCGCGGCCCCTTCAAGAAGCGCTGTGGCCGTGAGCCTGCTGAGTGCGCTGGTGATCGCCTTCATCTTCGTGTCCGGCCTGCGCGGGCCCAATGACCCGGCGGAGAACCTGCTGCCGCTGTCGGTGTGGACCCTGTGGTGGGTGGTGATCGTGCTGCTTCATCCGCTGTTCGGCAATTTGTGGGGCGTGCTCAACCCATTCACCGGGATCAATCACCTGCTGATGCGCGGCAGGGCGCCGCCGCTCTCCTATCCGGACGGGGCCAGCTACTGGCCTGCCGTGCTGATCTTCCTCGCCTTCGCATGGTTCCAGCTGGTCTATCCGGCGCCGGAGGACCGCGACGTGCTGGCGCGCGTGCTTGCTGTCTATCTCCTCTTCACCATGCTGGCCGTTCTTCTGTTCGGCCCCGGCTCCTGGTTGCGGCGGGGCGACCCGTTCGGCGTGTTCCTCCACCAGCTGGGGGCTGCAGCGCCACTCAGCGCGAAGGGGTTGCGGCCGCCGGGTGCCGGCCTGCTGGCCCTGCCGCCCTTGCCGCTGAGCGGCACGCTGTTCGTGCTGCTGACGCTGAGCTCCATCAGCTTTGACGGCTTCGCCAACACCTTCTTCTGGCTGGCACGCATCGGGGTCAATCCGCTCGACTACCCGGGGCGGACGG
>NZ_JBIICB010000170.1:0-9257 GCF_044239095.1 Aestuariivirga sp.
CTCAAGGTTTACAAATTGCCTCGTGGCAGACAAATTGGTTCAAATCCATGACATTATTAGATGAAGCAGGAACGTCTCTTCTCAGAGTGCAAGAGATCGATGCTAGTGGATTAGTCCGGCGCAACGAACTTGGTGCGGATCTGCATTTTGAAGCCGCAGAACCGCTAGTAAGAAGGACGGTAGAGCTATTCAAACAGATCCCCGAAGATCATCTAGCCATTCTTCCCGACAACCAACTGCAAGTCATCAAGAACGCTTCCGACTCTTTTTTTAATTTTATAACTCAAACGCTTGAATTTAAGACGACGGTTCCCAATGCGAGCGCAATAAGGGAAACTTTAATTGGGCAATTTGGCAGCACATATGCGAGTTACTTTTCTGATCTACATCAGATCATATCGTACATATCTAGTCGACAGAAAGACTATGGCGCCTTGGAAAGAGAGGCACGCGCAAAGATCCAACAGGCAAGCGACAAGGCAAATGAACTAAGTAGAGCCCTAGAATCTCACGAGGTCGAAGCAAAGCGTGTTCTGGAAGAGATAAAGAAGGTAGCTGCCGAGCAGGGAGTGTCACAACAAGCCTACTACTTCAAGACAGAGGGGGACGATCACCTAAAAAAGGCAAAGATTTGGGAGAACCGGATCATCACTCTTTCACTGGTATCTGTTGCGTACTTGATTCTGGCTATATTCGCCCACAAGCTGCCGTACATATCCCCGCAGAACACTTACGAAGCCATTCAACTATCTGTCAGCAAGTCTCTAATTTTTGCTGTCGGTGCATATCTCATCATCTTGTGTGGCAAGAATTTCCTTTCTCATCAGCACAATGCTGTTGTGAATAGACATCGACAAAATGCATTGCTGACGTTCAAAGCTCTGTCAGACGCCGCGGGTACAGCAGAGAACAGAGACATCGTTCTTACGCACGCAGCTTCCTGTATCTTTAGTCCTCAGGAGACCGGGTATACAAAGGGCAGCCAGCAAACCAACGTTACTGGATTGATTGAGAGCATACCAAGATTGCTCCAGAATCCTGGGCAAAATGCTTGATCATAAGCTCAAGGATTAACTTTGGTGAAATCATAAAGCTTCCACCTCGGTGATCTCCACGCCTCTGCGCTCTCCCCCCCATTTATAGCATCTACTATGGCGACAAGCGCTTGAGTAAATGAACATTCAAGCAGCTCACTAGCAGTCTGAGGACTATTATCTTTGATGTACTTTCGCTTAACTCCGTGCCTTCCCAAACTATGAATAGCTGTCTGCTCAACTTTTCCGGCTTCAGGCACCTTCACCGACATGAGCAACTCCCAATCCGCAAAACCTCCGTATGCTTCCGCACCTACTGACGATAGTCGAGACTTAAGGTTTGTTGTCGTGCCAATTTTTATGAGTCGGCCGCTTATACTACCCATGATATAAACATAACCAGATTTTGAATACCGACCTTCGTAGGCAATCTTTTTGGTATCGCATTGAACGCAGTGACCAGATCTTGTGCGAAGTCTGTGACCACCATTGTTACATGGCGATCCCAGCACAAGCCGCTTCCCTAACTTTTTGGCTTCTTCCGCTGCCTGCTTCTTCTGAGAGTATCGCCCGTCGAACACATCGGAGGGAGAAATTCCTTGGCTGGAGAGAAATCGCAACTCTTCGGGCGTCAGCATGCCTTCGATACCATCGTTGACTCCATCGAAGCCACAAATAACACTATTTTGTTTGAATAATCTACATTGAACCCGATAAGGTGACTTGATCCTCACTACATCCGACTTAGGCTTCCGCCGGGGCGACGATACGGGGGAAGGCCGGAGTGGCAGCATGGTTAACTTCTCCGCCCTACCCCACCCCCTCACCCCACCACAAACTCCACCTTGATCCGGTCCGGGTCCTCCACGAACAGCGCGTAACAATCCGTGCCTCCGGTCGCGAAGGGATAGCGCTCGTCGGAGAGCATGGGGATTTTCTTCTTCCGGCACCAGGCCCTCAGGGCATCGACGGCCGCGCGGCTCTCCACCCGGAAGGCGAGGTGGTTCAGCCCCACGCCGCAGCGGTGACAGGTGCGGGCCCGCGTGGCGCGGCGGGACCTGCACGAAGGTGAGGTCACCGTCCTTGCCGTTCGGCAGGGTGACGCCATCGCCCCATGATCCGGTCTGCCGGTATCCCACGCGCTTCAGCAGGTTGCGCCAGACGGACCTGGTGGCGGCGAGGTCCGGAGGGCCATGCACATCCCCCGATGCCGTCATCCCGGCGAAGGCCGGGATCCAGCTTTGGACGCCCGAAGCGGGACTCCGGCTTTCGCCGGAGTGACGGAAGAGGCGAGGTCTGTCCCCCCGTCCCCTTCGCCCGTCCCGAAGGGATGGGAGAAGGTGGCCGACAGGCCGGATGAGGGTCTCTCTCCGCGAGTCGTGCCCGTTGAAAGAGGCCCTCATCCGCCCTTCGGGCACCTTCTCCCATTGCTTTGCAACGGGAGAAGGGGAAGCTGTGGGGTGGGAGAAGGTGGCCGACAGGCCGGATGAGGGTCTCTTTCCGCGAGTCGTGCCCGTTGAAAGAGGCCCTCATCCGCCCTTCGGGCACCTTCTCCCATTGCTTTGCAACGGGAGAAGGGGAAGCGGGCAGACTTTTTCCCTTCTCCCGTCCGCAGGATGGGAGAAGGGGAACAGCCAAACGCGGCCGTGCCGCCCGTCTAGCTCACCGCCTTGTGCAGGATCGAGCCGATCAGCGTCTGGTAGGGCATGCCTTCCCGCATAGCCTTGGCCTTGAGGCGCAGCAGGTCGGATTCCGGGATGCGGAGCGAGATCTTCACCCGTGTTTCATTCATCGCCGCACGGGCAGAGGCGGCGTAGGCCTTCTTGCCAGCCGGGGTCAGTTCGCTCCGCGGCGCGTAGCCTGGCGCTTCGATGGCCTTGACCAGCGCCATTTCCTCCTCGTCGAGGAACCCGGCAATCTTCGGCGGCTTAGCCTTGGTCGTCATTGTCTTGCTCCGGCAGATAAATGGCAGTGAATTTGCGGCTGGGAAAAACCGTCTTGAGAAAGATTTCGGCATCGCTTTCGACAAACGGCACGCAATAAGCGTAATTCCGGATGGCGAGAATGAACATGCGCTGTGACGGGTGATTGAGGCTGGGGTTCGCGACAACATCCAGAATGCGCCCGGCGGCGATGGCCGCAACGCACTCCTCGAAGCCAACGCGCCCACGCGCCTCATCTTCCGCCAGCGCCCGTCCCTTCTCCTCGTTCCACCTGATGGATTTGACCATGGCATCAGTGTATGGACAAAGTATGGCAAGTCAAGTCATGCCGCGTCTGACCTCCCCGCCGCGCCCATCACCGCGTTGACCACGACCCCGATGAAGACCAGCAGCCCGAAGCGGGACTCCGGCTTTCGCCGGAGTGACGCTATAGAAGAGTTCAAGCGGAATGCGGCCACAGAAAACCGATCGACGCCGCAACGCCGAACGACACAGAAGCGAATGTAAAGGGATAATAGAAGAGCAATCGCCACCGTCCAGAGGCGCCGCGTGGAATCCTCACATGGAGTTCGACTTTGCTGTCCGTTTCCATGCTGTTCTCGGAGTAGTACTGCAGGTCCTTTCGATAGGTGCTCAGAGCGCTGAGAAGCGTCAGTGCAAAGATGATCAGAAATACGACCGGCATGACGATTGACCCTTCCCCTGGAGAGGGTCGGACGCCAGGAATCAAGAGCAAGGGGCAGGTCAGGGCAAGAACACTCATCGCCAGTGACAGATGGCGAACACTGCCGTCAGCAACCATCTACTCCTCCTCCAGCATGGCGCGGAACACGACCGCCTCCATGTGGGCGAGGCTCAGGGCAGTGGCCTGCGGGTGGGACTGAAGGTAGCGGTCCACGATCCGCCTGCCCAGCGTATAGCCCAGCCAGTTGGGCATGTCGCCGGTGCCGAAGAACCACGCGGCATGGTCATACGCCGCATCATCGAAGCCCGCGAGGGCCTCGCCGCGCCAGGCCTCGCAGACATCGTCGGGCACGGCCACTTCGGAGGGTTCGGGCGGGCAGTTCATCATCTCATGCAGGAAGCGCTGGGCCAGGCCCTCGGAGACCAGCGCCTCGCCCAGCGTGTCGCCATAGCCCGGCCCGTCCCAGCGCAGCGCGTGGTGAAACTCGTGGAACAGGGATTTCAGCAATTCGTGGCGCAGCCGCTCTTCGGTGTGGGGCTGGGTGAGGTCGATCCCGATGCCGATCACGGCGGGCTCATAGCAATGCCCGCTGACGAAGAGCGCCTCCGGCATGGCTTCCGTGGCGCGGATGACGATGTCGAGGGCCAGCGGCGCCGTCACCGCACCAACCCGCGCCTCGGCCTCAGCACAGGCGCTCAGGATCACATCGGCGCAGGAGGCGAGCTGGCCGCGGGCATTCACGAGGTGCAGGATCCAGGAGGGCATTGAGGTTCGCCAGTGAATGTCAGTGAAATTTTATACAGTTTTCCACTCTATCACTGCCGGGCGCAAGCCCTCTCCCACGCGCCGGGCGGGGAACGCCCTCACGATCCCGTCATCCCGGCGCAGGCCGGAGTGACGGAAGAGGCGAGGTCTCTCCCCCCATCCCCTTCTCCCGTCCCGAAGGGATGGGAGAAGGTGGCCGACAGGCCGGATGAGGGCCTCTGTCCGCGAGCCGTGCCGGTTGAAAGAGGCCCTCATCCGCCCTTCGGGCACCTTCTCCCATTGCTTTGCAACGGGAGAAGGGAGCAGGCCGCGCCGCTCCCCTCACCCCTGCCGCTTCCGCAGCACGAACCACCACAGCGCCGCGCCCATCACCGCGTTGACCACAACCCCGATGAAGACCAGCAGCCCGAAGCTGGACGTCCAGATGTCCCCGAGGAACTGCACCATGTCCCACAGGGCGTGGAACGCGATGACCGGCACGAGGCTGTTCACCCGCAGCGCGAAGCAGGCCATGGCGAGGCCGAAGATGAAGGTCAGCACCAGCTGCTGCACCATGCCGTCCAGCGGCACGAAGGCCAGCACGTTCACCGCGTGAAGCGACGAGAACAGTGCGGAGGAGATCAGGATGGCCTTGAGCACGCTCACCTCGCGCAGGGCCCCCTTCAGCACGATGCCGCGGAACATCAGCTCCTCCGAGAAGCCGACGAGGATCATCGTCACGATGACGGCGAGCACCAGAAGCGACACACTCACCGTGCCGGTGAGCAGGGCGGCGGCGAACAGCACCGCGATGACGAGGAAACTCGGCGCCAGCCACCACATGCCGCGCCAGTCGATGGGACCGAAGCCGCAGTGCCAGTGCCCGAAGATGCGCCGCGCCATGACCACGGCATAGATGCTCATCGCCACCTCGAAGAACACCAGCACATAAACCATCTCGGGATCGCCATAGGTGATGCCGAAGACATGCCCCGCCGTGAACATGCCCAGCGCCATGATGGCGATGTAGCCGATGGCCGCCAGCACGGCCTGCCTCAGTGTTCCGCGTCCATCCGCCTTGCCAGCCATCAGACCCTCGCAAGCTCTCATTCGCGGCACAAGACTAGCGGAAAATGCGGGGCACTGCCACGCGGACGCGCGGCGGCCGCCCTCCCCTGCCGTGGCCACGGCAGGGGAGGCGGCGGGCAGGCTACGCCCGGGGGTGGGGCCTGGTTGGAAAATTCACGATGTCAATCAGCAGACGGCACGAACCGCCTGCATGACACACTTTAGGAATAAAGTCAACAAATAAGAATTACATCCAGAAGGCGCAATCCGTTGTGTGTTGCTGGTGCGTCAAAATCTTGACGAGATTTCAAGGTCTAGCCCATCATTGTGCTGCGCTGCCTATTCTGCCGGGCGGTGATTGTGTATGAAGACCCCGATCAGGGGCAATTGAGGGGTTCGCCGATGGGCTTGAAGATCATGGAGTTGCGGCAACTGGCCGGTCTGGCGGCCCTTGGCCTGCTGCTGGCAGGCTGCTCCTCCGGAGGTTCAGGCGGCGCGTCCATTGAAACCCAGGCGCCGCAGGGCATGACGGCCTCCGAGATCCGCTCCACGCTGGCGGGCAAGAGCTGGCGTTTCGCCGGCCCCAACAATACTGGCACCACCCTCTATGCCGATGACGGCACCTCGCTCGTCGAGGTTGACGGCAAGGGCACAACCAAAGGCAAGTGGACGACCAAGGACGGCCAGCTGTGCGAGAGCTTCGATCCCGCGCCATGGCTTCCGGGCGGCGTGCCGATGAGCTGCTATGGCTTTGCGCGCGGCACTTCGCCTGGCTCCTTCCAGGCCGGCAAGGCCGTGTTCACGCAGGCGTCATGAGGGTTTGATCCCTCGCCACATTTGGGCCACAGCCTGACCAAAGTCCTGCCGCGCGGAGGAAGGATAGCCCTCAGGGCTGGCCGTGCCGGGGGACTTTGCAGGGTGATTTGAAGATGACGCGATTTTCGCGCCGCCACGTGCTTTTGTCTGTGCTTGCTTTCGGCTTGTCCGCGCGCGCCGCCTCAGGCCAGGTCTTGCGGCATGAGGGCGATCCCTTCGCCGGCAGTCCGGCGGACGGCTTTCCCTCCGACGAGCAGTATTTCGACCCTGCCCTGCTGCCGCCGCCCGAGTCACCCATCGACTATCCGATCGAGCCGGTGCCGCCGCGCCGCATCCGCAGGAAGTTCCGCCGCCAGATGGTGGAATTCGACGGGCCGGAGATGCCCGGCACCATCGTCGTCGATCCCGACGCCCGCTTCCTCTACCACGTGCTGGCCTATGGCAGTGCCGTGCGCTACGGCGTGGGCGTGGGCCGTGCCGGTTTCGCCTGGGCGGGTGACGCCAAGGTGGGCATGAAGCGGCGCTGGCCGCGCTGGGTCCCCCCGCGCGAGATGGTGGACCGCGACGAGCGCGCCCGCGAATGGGTCAACGGCCAGCCCGGCGGGCCCGAGAACCCGATGGGCGCGCGCGCCCTCTACCTCTATGCCAATGGCGAGGACACGCTCTACCGCATCCACGGCACCAACGAGCCGCAGTCGATCGGCAAGGCCATGTCATCCGGCTGCATCCGTATGCTGAACCAGGATATCGCGGAGCTTTTCGACAACGTCATCGTCGGCACGCCGGTGATCGTGCGCGCCTCGCGCGGGGCCTGATCTTGAGCAACATCACCGCCATCGGCTTCGATGCAGACGACACGCTGTGGCAGAACGAAACCTTCTTCCGCATGACGGAGCAGCGCTTCACCGGGCTGCTTTCGTCCCATGGCGGGCACGAGGTGCTCTCGGCGAAGCTGCTCGAGGCCGAGCGCCGCAACTTGCGTTTCTACGGCTACGGCGTGAAGGGCTTCACCCTGTCCATGATTGAGACCGCGGTCGAGGTGACGAAGGGCGAAGTCCACGCCTCCGTCATCGCCGAGATTCTCGGCTTCGGCCGCCAGATGCTGCAGAACCCCGTCGAGACACTGCCGCATGCGCGTGAAACGCTCGATGAGCTGGCCGGCAAATACCGCATCCTCCTCATCACCAAGGGCGACCTCTTCGACCAGGAGCGCAAGCTGGCCCAATCCGGCCTCGGCGACTATTTCGATGCCGTCGAAATCGTCAGCGAGAAGACGAAGGCCACCTATGATCGCATCTTCGCCCGCCACGGCGACGGCGCGGCGCGCGCGGTGATGGTGGGCAACTCGCTGAAATCCGACGTGGTGCCCGCAATCGCCGCCGGCGCCTTTGGCGTTCATGTGCCGCATGAAATGACCTGGGCGCTGGAACATGAAGACGCGCCAGAGGACAACCCAAGATTCCGGCGCATCGCCGATCTTGGCAAGCTGCCATCTCTCATCGGCCAAATGACTTGAAGGCCCCTGCGGCCTGTGGCAGATGCGGACGCCACTGAAAGACATGACATCGTGATAGCCGGACTCTTGACCCCGCGGACTGCCGCCCTGGCGCTCTGCTTCATCCTTGCCGCTTGCGGTGCCACTGGCCCCACGGGCGTGCGCATCACCAATGACGGCGCCTCGGCGACGACCGACAAGACGCCGGTGCCGATCTCTGATTTCACCGCTCCCCAGATCCGCGCCTCGATCGCGGGCAAGACGTTCCAGTACACCCGCCCGGACGGCATCGGCTTCATCACCTACAATGCCGACGGCACCTTCAGCTTTCAGGACGACGTGAAGGGTGGCGGCACCGGCAAGTGGACGGCCAACGGAACGGAATTCTGCGAAGCCTGGGGCAAGGCCCCCGCCGAATGCGGCGTGTTCAAGAACACGGGCGATGCCTATTTCGCCGCGAAGTCCCGCCTTGTGGAGATGAAGACCTAGCGCGGCTACTCGTTCAGGAACGGGTTGGTCTGCCGTTCCTCGCCGATCTGGCAGGGCTGGCCATGGCCCGGCAGGCAGATGACATCATCGCCCAGCGGATAGAGCTTCTCCTTGATGGAGCGGATCAGTGCTGCGTGGTCACCGCGCGGGAAGTCGGTGCGGCCGATGGAGCCTTTGAACAGCACGTCGCCCACCAGCGCGAAACGGTTCTCCGCGTTGAAGAACACCACCGAGCCCGGCGTGTGGCCCGGCGCCTCGTAGATGGCGAAGGTGAGATCGCCGACGGTGACGCCGTCACCCTCTTTCAGCCAGCGGTCGGGCGTCACAGGCCGCGCGTCCACCATGCCATATTGCGCGCCAGACTGGGCAAGGCCCTCGAGCAGGAACAGGTCTTCCGGATGCGGACCCTCGATCGGCACGCCAAGCTTCTCCCTCAGTTCGGCAGCACCTCCGGCATGGTCGATATGGCCATGGGTCAGCAGAATCTTCTCGATGGTGATGCCGCTCTGGCTGATGGCGTCGAGGATCGTGGGCACGTCCCCACCCGGATCGACGATGGCGCCAAGCTTGCGCGCCTCATCGAAGACGAGCGAGCAATTCTGCTGGAAGGGTGTCACCGGAATGATGAAAGCCTGGAGTTTTGTCATGGCACGGGTGCATAGCTGTGCGGCGCAGGGGGTGCAACCACCTTGCCGTGCGGGGTGCCGCCGTCTAAAGCATGATCCGCAAAAGTGGAAACCACTTTTGCGAAAAGATCATGCTCAAGCCATTGAACTTGCGCGAGTTCTTTTCGACCAGGTGATTCCACCTGGTCGGAACGCGCGCGAGAGCCTTGCTGAATATCTGTTCAACCCATTTTCGGGATACATGACAACCGCAGCCACCCCCGCCCGCTCCCGCACCGGGAACATCATCGCTGCGCTGGCGGCGGTGGGCGCGTGCGACATCGCCTTCGGCCTCACCATGCAGCTGATGCCGCTGCT
>NZ_JBIICB010000171.1:0-9252 GCF_044239095.1 Aestuariivirga sp.
CAAGAACACCCCGAACTTCGAGGGCGGCCTCAACGCCTCAGAACGGCACCAGGGGCAGCCCGTGTTCTGGCTGCGCAACATGACAGGAGAAGACGGCTTTGCGACCCTGATCCAGTCCATCACCGCCCAGAATTACGTGGGCAAGCGCGTTCGTTTCTCTGGCCATTTGCGGGCGGAGAATGTCGGGGGAAGTGCTACGATCTTTCTGCGTGCGGATGATTCCAGAGGGCGCTTCGTCGCCTTCAACAATCTCGAAACGCTCAAGACCAACGGAGCGCTGAAAGGAACGTCGGACTGGTGCCGGAGAGATGTTGTTCTCGACATTCCCACCGAAGCGCTGTCCCTGAACTTCGGCTTCTATCTGGCGGGCGCGGGAGAGGCGCACTTCGCGAACTTCGATCTGCAGATCGTGGGACCTGACGTGCCCTTGACGAAACCACAGGAACACGAGGCCCCCATGAACCTCGACTTTGCGCGTGCGTGAGCGTGTCTCGTGCGCGGAGCAGCCCCCACCCCAACCCCTCCCCACAAGGGGGAGGGGGTCCTAGATGAGACATGTCCGTTCCTGGTTCCCCTCCCCCTCGTGGGGAGGGGTAGGGGTGGGGGGCCGCGTGGCAGGGCGGCGGATCACGCCGCGCGCAGAGCCGCAAAGCGGGTGCCGCCGTCGTGGACGGCGATGAAGCCCATGCGGGCCATGGCGGCCAGCGCAGCACGGACCTGGGGTTCGACCTTGCGGCCCTGGCGGAAGCCTTCGGCAATGTCGCGGGCCGACTGGGGCGAGGTGGCGGCGGCGAGGGCTGCCATGACCGCACCCGTCTGCTCCACCGCGCCTGACGGGAAGGCGGGCTTGCTGCGAACAGGGATGGCTGCGGGCACAAGGCCTAAATCGGCTTGTTCCTGCTTCTCCCTTGGGGAGCCGAAGCGGGGGATCTGATAGTCTGGGCGGAGCCAGCGGACGTGGCCTTTCGCCTCCTCCGCGGCGCGCGCCTTGTTGAGGGCGACGAGGCGGACCAGCACCTCATCCTCGGGAAGGTTCGCCGGCCAGCCATAGGCCTGGGCCACGGCGGCATCGAGCTCGTCATGATAGTCCTTCAGCACCAGCACCAGGCCAACGTCCCTGATGCGCGCCTCGGCGGGGGAGAGGGCCGCGCCGGACCTCACGGCCTCCAGCACATTGTACATCTGGGTGAGGGTGATCTCCTGATGATGCGCCTGCACCTGCTTGCGATGGGCATCGAGCTTCTCCGCCAGGCTGGCGATGCGTGCGCGGGTGAATTCGTCAGGGTTGGGGAAGGGGAAGGGATCGAAGCAGTCAGTATGTTGATAAGTTGAGTCATTTCCAACGCCCAACCAACCTCCCATGCGTTCCGAAAAAACTATATGATATCTTGAACTGACGACACCCAAGTGATACGGATCGTCGCTGGCAATCAAGACAATCTTGCTCTCTGATATTGTGTTGCTATCAATAAAGCTGAATACACGATACTTCGCAGTGCGTGCTGTTGCGATATACCTATCCAGAGCCTTCACTGCCTCTCTCTGCCATTTGCTCGTTTGCCCGAACCACCACCAGTTGTCGCGCCGCGCGACCTGGCGATTGAAATCTCTTTCGGGCTTCACGGAACTCAATAGGATTTGATAAAGCTTGGGAAAACGAACTCGCAGCTCATCACGCGAAAGCGGATAGGCATCAATTACGTAGAGATCGCGAGAGCGCTGCATTATGTCGCGTCCATTAAGGTAGGGATGTACAACCTCATCCAAGATAGACCCGGACTCTTCACGGAGATAATCGCGCGCCTTGCGATCGAGCAAGAAACCTTGCCCGTTCAACTGCATACCTTTGAATGCCAAGCCTCTATTTGCGTCTAACCTGACCGAGCTCGTTGCATCGACCCCAACAGTCAAGTCTGCATTTATCTGTCCAGTCTGCCCGATGAATTCAATTCTTGGGTTGTCCGTATCCAATTTCTCCTCAAGGCAGGTTTCCTTGAGATGACCAGGCATTTCACCCCGCGCGGCGACGGTCATGGCAATTCGTACCGCAGCAGAATTCTTTGTCACTTTTGTCCAAGGATGATCTGGGATAGCGAGAATGATAGAAAGTCTAGAACTAGAACCCAAGTATCTTTCTACAGTGCTCCTCTGAAACACCTGAGTAATTGAATTTGTAGTGACAAATCCGAAACGCTGAAGCCGCGTCCGGGGTCGCGTGAGAATGTTAGCCGCCATATCCCACCAGTACATGACAAGGTCGCATCCCCTCTTCATGTGGCTATGTGAGGACCACAGTGCCGTCGCATATGGATCTCCGAGGCGTGCTCGAATTGTGTTGCCGCCCATAAAAGGCGGATTTCCGACGATGTAATCCGCCTCCGGCCAGTCCGGCTTGCGGGGGTTGATGTAGTTGCCTTTCGCGTCGACACCGTCATGCGCCAGCACGGCGTCCATGTGGCGGATGTTGCCATAGTCCTTCAGCACCGGATCACCCGGCAGGGCCTTGGTGTTGCGGATGTGCCATTGCAGATAGCCGATCCACAGCACCAGCTCCGCGATGTGGCGGGCGCGGGCGTTGAGCTCGAGTCCTAAGAACTGGTGCGGATCGACCTCGTGACGGTCCAGCCCCGCGAGGGCCTGCTGGCCGCCGAGATTCAAGAGGGCTTCGACCACGTCGCCTTCCAGCCGCTTCATCAGTTCGAGGGCGACATAGAGGAAATTGCCGGTGCCGCAGGCGGGGTCCAGCACATGGGTGTTGTAGAGCTTCTCATGGAAGACCTGCACGGCGGCGATGGCCTCCTTCTGCTTTCCCTCGCCGTTCAGGCGTTCGGCGGAGGCGAGCACGTTGAGCCATTCGGCGCGCAGGGGCTCGATCACCGTGGCGACGACGAGGCGTTCGACATAGGCGCGGGGCGTGTAATGCGCGCCAAGCCGCGCGCGGGTTTCGGGGTCGAGTGCCTGTTCCAGCAGCGTGCCGAAGATCGAGGGGTCCACCTCGCGCCAGTCCTTACTTGCGGCTTCGAGCAGTTCGCCGATCTCCTCGCGCTCCAGCGGGAAGGCGGGGGCGTGCTTGAAGAGGTTGCCGTTGAACTGCTTGACCTTCATTTCCGCCGCGGAGGCATAGCCGCCCTTGTCCATTGCCGCCCACAGCATCTCAAGCTCGGGCGCGAAGATGTGCGGCTTGTCGATGGCGCGCTTCAGGAGATCGGAGAAGGCGCGGCTGGGCAGCAACTCCACATCCTCCGCGAACATGGTGAAGATGCAGCGCATGAGGAAGGCCGCCACATACTCCGCCGGGAGCTTGCGCTGCTCCATGTGCTTCGACACGGCGGCGAGCCGCTCCGCCACCTCGCGCGTGGCCTTCACCGCGCGGCGGGTGGGATCGAGGCTGTGCGGATCCTCCCAGATGGCGCGGAACATGGCCTGCACCTCAGGCTTCGCGATGTCCTCGAGATAGATGCGGAAGCCCTGCCGGTCCGGGAACTGGGTGTAGTTGCGGCCCTTGCCGGTGAAATCCGCATAGAGCTCGAAGCAGTGGCCCACATCGCAGACGATGATGAAGGGCGGCCATTCATGATCGGGCGGCAGGTGGCGGGCGTAGTTCTCCGCCTGCTGGCGGGCGTTGTTCATCAGCACGTCCCAGGCGCGCGAGGCGCGGTCGCGCCTTGGCTGGGTATCCGTCAGGGGAAGCAGGTCCTGCTGGTTGCCGGATTCCTCGCGCTGGCGGCGGGCGCGGGACTGCTTTGATTCGAGGACGAAGCAGCCGCGCTTGTAGAGGTCGATGAAGTTGCGGGCCTTCTCGCCCTTCACGTCATATTCGAACTTGTAGTCGCCCGCGCGCGGCTCCGCGAGGCCCAGGGCCTGGCAGAAGTGAAGCAGGAAGCTTTGCGACTGCGACCGCTCGCCGCCGTCGGCGCCGTGCCAGTGGGAGATGAAGTCGGGGAGGGAGACCGTCACGAATCGTGACGTTAAGGGAGGAATGGCGTTGATGAAAAGAGTTAATTAAAGTATTTTATGTTGTGATAACGATTGTGGTGGGGTTTGGACTCGCGGGACCCCCACCCCTGCCCCTCCCCACAAGGGGGAGGGGAACCTGGAACGGACATGTCTTGTCTGGGACCCCCTCCCCCTTGTGGGGAGGGGTAGGGGTGGGGGGGGGCTGGGCGGGTGCGTGCGCGTCTTCTCCCGCTGAAGGAGCGGGAGAAGACGATGGGTTAGGTCACCTTCAGCGTCTGGCGGTATTTCTCGGCGTCCCAGTTCACCAGGCGGTCGATGTCGGTGTCGGTGAGGGCGACCAGCGGGTCGTGCTCTTCCACGCGGCGCATGACGTCGGCGAGGCAGCGGCCCATGGGTTCGATGGCCGGCTTGGCGTCCTGGTGGATGAGGACGCCCTGGCCGGGGATGGCGACGAGGGGCGGGTTGCCGTCAAAGCTGGTGGCAACGCCGACGCCTAGGAACACCACATGATCAGGGTAGAAGACCGCCTTGCCGCTGCGCTTCAGGGCCAGGGGGTCTGTGGCCAGCGCGTGGGTTTCGTCCATTATGGCGGGCTTGTAGGCGGTGCCGGTGCAGAGCCTGGCCAAGGCGGTGCGGTCCACCTTGGCTGCCGCGCGGACGGGGCGGGTGAGGGCGGTGACCACTTGCGCGAGGAGGGCATCGGCTGCCTCCACCGTCTCTGCCGCGACGGCGAGGCCGTGGTTGCCCAGCACCAGCACATCGACGCCGGGGCGCATGCGGGACGAAATGGCGCCGGCGAGGGCCAAGCCGGGGCGGGCATAGGGTATGAAGGCCCAGGTGAAGCCTGCGAGCTTTTCGGCGAGGCGCTGTTCGCCATCAGCGCGGATGGCCCAGGCGATGGTGTTGACGCAGTGGACGTGGACCACCACGCGCTGCGGCATGAGGGCGTGGACGGTGGTCTCGATCGAGGGGCGCAGACCCGTGCTGTTCAAGTCCGTGCGGACGAAGGTGACACAGGATTCACACGCCGGATCATCCTTGGCGAGGGCATCGAGGATGGCCTTATGATCGAGCGGCACGAAGATGTCGCGCGCGAGTGCATCCTTCAGCCAGGTGCCGGACGCCTTGATCCACATGACGCCGTCCTGCTTCAGGGACGTGTTGCCGCCTGCGGCCTGCACCAGCAGGGGATCCGCACCCACCCTGGCCGAGAGCGCGCGGAGCTGATCGAGTTCTACCATCGGAAGGAATCCATCACGTAATCGGGTTGGGGCGAGAGTGCTTCGGGGTCATGACCCGCCGAGACGCCCTGCAGGACGAGAAGGGTGGAGAGGCCCGCATTGCGGCCGCCGGCCACGTCATGCTCCGCACTGTCGCCGATGCAGAGGATGCGTTTGGGGCTGCCGATGAGGCGCGCGGCCTGCTGGTAGATTTGCGCGTAGGGCTTGCCGATCCAGGTGACGTGGTTGCCCATCTCCTCATAGAGAGCCGCGATGGCGCCGGGGGCGGGCATGAGGCCTTGCGGCGTCAGCATCAGCTTGTCCGGATTGCAGCAGATGGCGGGGAGGCTGAGGCCGGAGAGAAGCTTGCGGTACTGATCAAGCGAGGTCTTGGGCGCGTTGGAGCCGAGGATGAGGATGATCTCTGCATCCCTCGGGTCGCTCACGAAGGTGATGCCATCGAAGCCGTAGTCCTCGCCGTCCTTGCCGATGAGGAAAGCGCGCGTCGCGGTGAGGCTGTTGAAGGCGACCTCGCCGGAGCTAACCGCATCCACGAAGTGATCGCGCGGCACGCCCATTTTCACGAGGCGCTGGCGGTTGGCTTCCGCGCGCTTTCCTGAATTGGTCATGACGGCGACGGGAATGCCCATCGCCTTCAGTTCGCTCAGGACACTGAGGGTGCCGGGATAGAGCGTCTGGCCGTCATGGATGACGCCGAACTGGTCGATCAGCATGCCGTCGAAGTGCTGCGCGATCTCGCGAAGGCCGCTAATTTGCATGGCCGATCCCGCGCCAGGCGAGGCGGGCAGTGCCCACCGCGGCATGCTCGCTGAGCGATGGTTTTTCCGGCACGCCGAGTGCCCTGAGCCTGATCTTCGTCCAGGCCGCATTGGCGGCACCGCCGCCTGCGGTGCGGATGGAGGCGAGCGGCGAGGCGCCGAGTTCGCCGAGCTTGGCATAGGCCTCAGCCTCAATGCGGGCGATGCCTTCGAGCATGGCCTGGAAGAACATGCGCTCATCCTCAGGCCGCGGTTCGAGGCGCGGCTGAAAATTGGGGTCGTTGACGGGGAAGCGCTCGCCGGGCTTGGGCAGCGGGTAATAGTCGAGGCCGGTCGGGCGGTCAGGTTCGAGCAGGGGCGTGAGGCGGGTGAGATCATCCTTCGTGAAGAATTTGCCGATGGCAGCACCCCCGGTGTTCGATGCGCCACCTGCGAGCCACTGGTCTCCGATGCGGTGGCTGTAGATGCCGAAGTCCGGCGCGAAGACGGGACTGGCCGAGAGCAGCTTCAGCGTCAGCGTGGTGCCGAGCGAGGTGACGCCGTCTCCCGCCTCAGCCGCACCGCTGGCGAGGAAGGCGGCACAGCCATCCGTGGTTCCGGCGACGATCGCTACGTCCTCAGGAAGGCCGAAGGCCTGCGCCTGTGCGGGGTGGATGGTGGCGACTTTCGTTCCGGCGGGGACGACGCTGGGAAGATTTTCCGGATCGAAGCTGGTGGCCCCGATCCACGCCGGCCATCGGCGGGTGACGGGGTCATAGCCGGTCTTGAGCGCATTGTTCTCATCCGTCACGTCGAAGCGGCCGGAGAGTTTTCCTAAGATCCAGTCTGCCTGGTGGATGATGCGCGTGCCGGGCTTGTGGAGCTCCATGGCGCGCGCAAGCGGCGATGTGCTGCCGAGTGCTGCCGTCTCCCGCGGGGCGGCGGAGGCGACGAGGGCGAGGAGGGGTTTTTCCGCCACGTCATTGTACATGGAGGCGAGGCTTGCGGGCGTGCCGTCCGGTGTCACGCTCAGGATGGTGCCGGAGGTGCCGTCAATGGCAATGGCACGGACGCTGAGCCCCTCGAGGTTCAAGCCCTTGAAGGCGGCGATGAGGGCGTCCCACCAGATGGCGGGGTCCTGCCAGGCCCGTCCCAAGCCGGTCTGGATGGGGGCCGCGATCGAGGCCGCGGACATGGCCTTCAGCGTGTTGGCGGCATCCGTTGCGGCGATCCTGACGCCGGAGGTGCCGAAGTCTATTCCCAGTGCGACGTCCGTGGTCATGGCGTGTCCATGGCGAGGATGGTGGAGGCGGTTTGCTCATCCGTGATGATGACGTCGCACATGCCACCCTTGAGCACACCCCGCAAGCCTTCCGCCTTGGTGCGGCCGCCGGACGCGATGATGACGCAAGGGATGCCCTTGAGCTTCTCGGGCGAGAGGGCGACAACGCGGGAGTTGAGCGGATGATCGACGAGGCGGCCCTCGCGGTCGATCCAGTGGGCGCAAATGTCGCCCACGGCCCCGGCGTTCAGAAGGTCATCGACCTCGGCGCGGGTGACGAGGCCGACCCTGGTCATGGTGCAGGTGGGCGTGAGTTCGCCCACCGAGAGAAAGGCCAGGTCCACCTTCTCGCCGCGTTCGAAGATCTCGTGCAGCATGGGCTGGGCGATGAGGATGTCGCGGGTCGACTCCGTGTCGGTCAAGGCGGGGGCTGCGACGTAGTAGCATTGCGCGCCCACGAGATCGGCCAGGTGCGAGGCCGTTTCATGCGGGTTCATGGCGGAACCGCGCGTGAGGCCGCCCAAGAGTGAGACAACCGAGAGGCGGCTCAGCTGGCGGCGCGGCACCGATTGGATCGAGAGCCTGAGCGTGCGGCCCCAGCCGACGCCGACCGACATGCCGTCCTTCAGGCGGTCAGACAGGGCCGCCGCGGCGGCAGCGGCGATGACCTGCGGGATCAGCTCGTCGCTGGGCGGGGTGGGAACGACGGTCGCATCCTCCAGCCCATAGCGCTGCTTGAGCTTCTCCTCGAGCTCCACGCAGGAGGCGAGCCTGCCGGTGATGTTGATCTGCACCAGCCCCTGGTCACGCGCATGGGCGAGAAGGCGGTTGACCCGCGTGCGGTTGAGGCCGAGCTTCTTGCCGATCTGCGCCTGGGTGAGGCCCGCCACGAAATAGAGCCAGGCGGCCCGTGTTGCGATCTGTTCCTCCGGGTCGATGGCACTGTCCATGGCCAGGGCTCAGTTCAGGCGGTGGAAATTTGCCCAGGGAATGTCGAGGGCCGTGTCCCGCGTCAGCGCGTCGAGCAGGGCGGAGGTCAAGGGAAGCGCCGTCTCATCGAGCGTGCCCTTGGCCATCATGGCGCGGAGCGTTGCCGCAACGGTGACGCCCAGCTCCGCACCCTCGATGGTGTCGCCCTTCATCGGGCCGGCCTTGGTCTCGCTGTAGGTCAAGCCGCGGCCCAGATTGTTGCCGAGGCGCGAGTTGCGGCCGGCCTGGCAAGTGACATAGAGGTCACCCGCACCCGGCATGCCCCAGACACTCTGCTCCGTGCCGCCATGTGCGCGCACCAGGATCATCAGTTCACGGATGGCCTGGTCGAAGAGGATGGCGGCGGCATTGTGGTTGAAGGCGCGGTTCTCGGTTGGCGCCATCTTCTCCTGATGGCCCGCCGCCCAGCCGACACCGATGGCGAAGAAGTTCTTGAAGGCAGCGCAGATCTCGACCCCGATCACGTCGGAAGAGACGCGCGGATGGTAATAATCCGTGCCCAGCATGGCGCAGAGATTTTCAGCGAGGCTCACATCATGCGCGGTGATGACGGTGCCGGTGTGGCGCCGGACGGCGAGTTCTCCCGCGATGCAGGGCCCGCCGATGGCAGCGATGGGAAGTGAGATGCCGGTGCGGCGCTTCACTTCCGCCGCGACGCGGTCCGGCAATGCCGTGAGCTTCGCCTCTTCCGGGTGCATGCCCTTGGTGATCATGACGACGGGGACGGGGGCCTTCAGCGCCTCGCACAGCCGGTCGATGGCCCAGCCAACACCTGCCGAACTGACGCCGAGCACGATGAGGTCCGTATCCGTGCCCAGGGCCGCGGCGAACTCCTCATGGTGGAAGGCGCGCACGGTGCCGGGAAGCGTGACATTGAGCTTCGGGTGGCGGCCTGAGGCCTTCACGCTGTCGATGATTTCGCGGTCCAGGTGAGTGCCGGTGAGGCGCACGGCGTGGCCGCGGTCGGCTGCGGGCAGGCACATGGCCGAGCCCATGACACCCGCACCCAGGATCGTGACGGTGCTCACGCCAGGGCCTTTCCGCT
>NZ_JBIICB010000172.1:0-9238 GCF_044239095.1 Aestuariivirga sp.
GCGGCTCATCCCCTCCAACACCGCCGCCAGAGAAAGCAGCCGTCGGCTCTGATTGTTGTCCCGGGACTGCTTCGCCAACCGGCGAAGCTCACGAGCTGAAAAATCCGTCCGTAAGGGTACTGCTGATGGCATGGCGCGAATCCTCCTCGCGCCCAGTGAATTCAGAACTCCAACATCTGGGGAATCCCCCGTGAGTCAGTCACAAGAGCCCTTGGTATCAGTTGCTCGGTAATGTCCGGTTGCAGCCGGACAGTGGTAGCAGCATGATGAAGTCAAGCATCACATCTGCCGTGTCTGGCGCTCTTCTCCTCATCGCCTTGAGCACAGCTGTTGTCCGCGCCGACGAATCGTCAGTCGCCCTAAAGTCCGGCGATGGTCCAGGCGTCGTGGTGGGCAACTGTGTGGCCTGCCACAGCCTCGACGTCATCCCGATGAACTCGCCGATCCAGGACGAGAAGGACTGAACAGAGACCGTGGGCAAGATGGTGCATGTCATGGGCGCATGCATCCCCCAGAATAAACAGATGCAGATCATCACCTCTCTCGACGAACTACAATAAGTGAGCGGGCGCAGCGGTGGCATGCCGCTAAACGGCGATCTGAAACAGCTTGGGGGGACATTTTCGCCGTGCCGTGCAGACCACACTGAACTACTGGCTGTTCGCACTTGCGGAACAGTCCATGCCCAAGCCCGGCCTGCAACGGGTCGGGAGCGGGAAGGGGCTGCGATCGAACTCGGGGTGTGGGCGCTTGCCCCGCAGCAGTTTGGAACCTTCGTGGCCGCAATTCCGCCGCCCCTCGGGATCGGTACGATCCTCCTTGCCGATGAAACGTCACCCAAGGGCTTCCTGGCCGAATCAGTTGGCCTCGAAGGGGCCGCCGCTATCTCGGCCTTGGTCGGTGGGAGGGCCTATGCCGGGAGCGTCACCCGATGAGGACGGTTTCACGGCTCCAAACGGCATTGTGCTGCATTGAGGCTTGACTTGCCGCTTCCTGCCGACGTTAACATTGGTACCGACTGACTGATCGGTCTCAACTGCCCGGCAACGGGCGGATAAAGCAGCACTTGTTCCAAATTTGGGAGGCCCCACCATGAAGACCACACGCAGACATACCCTGAAACTGATGTCAGCATCCGCCGTCGCCGCGGCGGCGGGCACCGGCTTCTTCGCCGGTATCGCCCATGCTGAAGGCAAGCGCATTGCCATGGTCGTGAAGAACCTCGGCAACAGCTATTTCGACGCCTGCGCCAAGGGCGCGACCGAAGCGGCGACTGAAGTCGGTGGCTTCGAGATCATCTACACCGCGCCGACCAAGGCCACCGCGGAAGAGCAGATTGCCGTCATCGACGCGCTGATCGCCCAGAAGGTCGACGGCATCATCGTGTCGTCCAATGACGCCGATGCACTGATCCCGGTCGGCAAGAAGGCGATGGACCGCGGCATCAAGGTCATCAGCTTCGACTCCGCCATCGGCGATGGCGGCCGCATCATGCATCTCGATGCCTCCTCGACTCCGCTCATCGGCGCCAAGCAGGTGCAGATGATCGCCAAGACTCTCGGCGGCAAGGGCGAGGTCGCCATTCTCTCCGCCGCTTCTACCATGACCAACCAGAATTCCTGGATCGAGGCCATGAAGGAAGAGTGGAAGAAGCCCGAGTACAGCGAGATGCCGCTGGTTGCTACCGTCTATGGCGATGACCAGGACGACAAGAGCTACCGCGAGATGGAAGGCCTCGTGAAGGCCTATCCCAACCTGCGTGGCGTGATTTCGCCCACCACCATCGGCATCCGCGCCGGTGCCAAGGCGATCATCGACGGCGGCCTCATCGGCAAGGTCTATATCACGGGCCTTGGCCTTCCCTCCGAGATGAAGGATGCGGTTCTCAAGGGCGCTTGCGACTCCTTCGCCATCTGGAACCCGGTGGACTACGGCTATGCCTCGACGCAGATCATGATCAACATCCTAAACGGTGCGGAAGCCGGCCCGGGATCAACGGTCAAGATGGGCCGCATGGGCGAGACCACGGTGGGCGAGAATGGCCACGCCGCGATGGGCGAGCCCTTCACCTTCGACAAGACCAATGTTGAGGAATTCGCGAAGATCTTCTGATGACGCTTTCCAACGCAAGCCCCCCGCTGCAAGGCGGGGGGCCTGTGCTTTCTCTCGAGCGTATCTCCAAGTCATTTCCCGGCGTCCGGGCGTTGCGTGATGTGTCCTTCACGCTCAACGCAGGTGAGGTGACGGCGCTGATCGGCGAGAACGGTGCAGGAAAATCCACCATCGTGAAGATCCTGACCGGCATCTATGTGCCGGACGAGGGAGAGGTGCGCGTCGGCGGCCTGCCGCGGCGCTTTTCCAGCCCGCGTGATTCCTGGGCAGCCGGCATTGCCGCCATCCATCAGGAAACGGTGATGTTCGACGAGCTGAGCGTTGCCGAGAACATTTTCATGGGCCACATGCCGGTGACGGCGGCGGGCCTCGTCGACTGGCCGCAGATGCGCCGCCGCGGGGGTGAATTGCTGAAGCGCATCGATGCCGACTTCGGGCCCGACGCGATGCTGAAGCAGCTTTCCGTGGCGCAGAAGCACATGGTTGAGATCACCCGCGCGCTCAGCCATGAGGCCGGCGTCATCATCATGGACGAGCCCACGGCGGCGCTCTCCCGCAACGAGATCGACGATCTCTTCCGCATCATCGCGCAGCTCAAGGCCGAAGGGCGCGCCGTGGTCTTCATTTCCCACAAGTTCGACGAAATCTTCCGCGTGGCCGATGCCTTCGTGTGCCTGCGGGACGGCGAGAAGGTCGGCAGCGGCAAGATCGCAGATGTGACGGAGGCGAAGCTCGTGAGCCTCATGGTCGGCCGCCCCATCGACCAGGTGTTTCCAAAGCGCGACATCGCCATCGGCGGCACCGTGCTGAAGGTCGAGGGACTTTCCAATGCCACCGAATTCGCTGACATCTCCTTCGAGCTCCGCCGCGGTGAGATCCTCGGCTTCTATGGCCTCGTCGGTGCCGGGCGCTCGGAAGCGATGCAGTGCCTGTTCGGCATGACGCCGCCATCGAAGGGGAGCATGACGCTCAACGGCCAGCCGCTTGCCATTTCCTCACCAGGTGATGCCATTGCGGCGGGAATCTCCTATGTGCCCGAGGACCGGCAGGACCAGGGCGCGGTGCTGGAACTGGGTATCCGCGAGAACGTCACGCTCGCGTCCCTCGCCTCGCATGTGAAGAACCTCTTCGTGTCGCGCTCCTCCGAACTGCATGACGTGCGCATGCTTGGAAAGCGCCTCGACGTGCGCGCCGCCAACTGGGAGCAGCGCCTGGGCGAACTGTCCGGCGGCAACCAGCAGAAGGTGGTCATCGCCAAGTGGCTGGCCGCCAAGCCGAAGGTCATCATCCTCGATGAGCCGACCAAGGGCATCGACGTCGGCTCCAAGGCCGCCGTGCATGACTTCATCGGGGAGCTGGCGGAGGAGGGACTGGCCGTCATTCTCATCAGCTCGGAACTTCCCGAGATCATGGGACTGGCCGACCGCGTGCTGGTGATGCAGGAGGGCCGCATCGCCGAAGAATTCACGCGCGGGTCGTGGTCCGCTGAAGATATTGTCGCCGCCGCGACGGGCGCACGGAAGGCCGCATGACCGCCATTCTAAAAAACCGCGAAGCAGCACTCGCTGCCATCATCCTGGCGATGGTCGCCGCGATCGGCGCCTATGCGCCGACATTCGTGTCCATCGACAATATCATTCGTGTGCTGAACGATACCTCGATCCTCGCCATGCTGGCGCTGGCCCAGATGATGGTGATCCTGACCCGCGGCATCGATCTCTCCACGGCCTCCGCGCTGGCGCTGGCAGGCATGATCTCCGCCTCGCTGGCACAGCACCAGCCGGATCTTCCCGTCATCGCATTTATCGGCCTGGCCATTCTGGTGGGCATCTTGCTGGGGCTGATCAACGGCGCGCTGATCGCGTTTGTGGGCATTCCGCCCATCGTCGTGACACTGGGCACGCTCGCCGTCTATCGCGGCATGATCGTCGTCTATGGCGGTGGCAACCAGGTCAATGCCTCCGAAATGGGCGATACGTTCCAGTCATTTCCCAAGCTGACGCTCTTCGGTTTCTCGACGCTCTTCTGGATCATGCTGGCGGTGTCGCTTGCCGTGTGGGTGTTCCTAACCATGACGCGCACGGGCAGGGGCCTCTACGCCGTCGGCGGCAATCCCGTGGCGGCGCGCTATTGCGGCATCGACCTGTCCCGCCAGCAACTCCTCGTCTACACCATTGCAGGCGCAATCTCCGGCCTCTGCGGCTATCTCTGGGTGTCGCGCTATGGCGTTGCCTATTCGGAGATTGCGTCCGGCTATGAACTCACCGTGATTGCCGCCTGCGTCATCGGCGGCGTCTCGATTGCCGGCGGTGTGGGCACGGTCGCTGGAACGCTGCTGGGTGCGCTGTTCCTCGGCGTCATCGTGAATGCGCTTCCTGTCATGCAGGTCACGCCCTTCTGGCAGATGGCGATCTCGGGTGCCGTGATCCTCGGCGCGGTTGTCGTCAATGCGCGCGCCGAAAAGCGGGGCGTGAAGCTCATCCTGCCGGAAGCGCGCCGCGCCGCGGGAGCCGCGAAATGACGGCACCTGTCCGCCAGAGTGTTGCCGATCAGGCGCCCCGCCGCCTGTCCGACTGGCTGCTGCGCTGGGAGACGATTCTTGTTGCCCTGCTTGTGGTGGTGATCATCGGCAACACGGCGATCTCGCCCTACTTCCTTGACATCTACAATCTGTCGGACGCCACCTATAATTTCTCGGAAAAGGCCATCGTCGCGCTGGCCATGGCGCTTCTCATCATCACGCGCGAGATTGACCTGTCGGTCGCGGCCATCATCGCGCTGGCGTCGCTGGCCACGGGCCTTGCGGCGGAGGCTGGTGCGCCGCTCTGGGTTTTGCTGCTGGTGGGCCCCGCCGTCGGCGTGTTGTGCGGCGCCTTCAATGGTTTCCTCGTCACCGGCATCGGACTGCCCTCCATCGTCGTCACCATCGGAACAATGTCGCTCTATCGCGGGCTGGCGCAGGTGGTGCTGGGCGATCAGGTGATCAAGCAATATCCGAAGGACTATACGGCGATCGGGCAGAGTTATCTCATCAGTTGGCCGCCTCTGCCCCATTCCTTCGTGATCTTCCTGGCGCTGGCCGTGATCTTCGCCATCGTCCTGCACATGACGGCCTTTGGCCGCAAGCTCTATGCCATCGGCAACAATCCGACCGCCGCGAAGTTCTCCGGCATCCCGGTGGAGCGCATCCGCTTCCAGCTCTTCGTGCTGACGGGCCTGCTCTCAGGGCTTGCGGCCACGCTGCTCACGGCGCGCATCGGTTCCACACGGCCCAACATCGCCCTCGGTTGGGAACTCGAGATCATCACCATGGTCATCCTCGGCGGCGTGTCGATTGCCGGCGGCTCCGGCACCATTCCGGGCGTCGTGCTTGCGGTCTTCATCTTAGGGCTCATCACCTTCGGATTGTCGCTCATCAACGTGCCAGGGATTGTCATCAGCGTCATCCTGGGCTGCCTGCTCATCGCCTCCATCGCCGCGCCCATCCTCGTGCGCCGCGTGATGAACAGGTCAAAACGCTAGTCGCATCACAAAGTGGATGCCGTCACAATCTAAGGTTATGAGATTGTCAATCCGCGACGCTCTGTGCTGGTCCGCGTTGAAGGATGACGAGAAGATATCTGGTGTTGCCTCTATGATGAATTGAACGGATGTAGAGTAGCAAGACGTTGAAAACACGAGATTACTTTACTTGATAAGATGATGGTTCGCAGCAGCGAATGCGCTGGCTGTGATCTCGCAAGAGGTTGTCCGCCACCATGAACGCGCGAGACCCGGCGAGAGTCTGCACATCGATATCAGGAAACTCGGCCGTTTCGCCGTTACAGTTCCGCACAACCGGCACGCGCCAGAACTACCGCAACCACGTCGCAATCGACGATCACTCGCGCATCGCTTTCAGCCAGATCAGGCCCGATGAAAAGGCATCGAGCGCCATCGCCTTGATGTCAGATACAGACCACCCGCCGCCGGCAGGATCAGTGATGTGCGTCCCGTTACCGGTCAGAATGGTGTTGATCTTGTATGGAACAACGTCAGCGAGATTGCGGAGGAAGTCTGCCGCGACCCGGCGCATCGCCGTGCTGTGAAGCTCAACGAACCTGAACGTCTTCTCGGTGATCTTCTCACTCCCGGCATGCGATAGACAGCGATATAAGGATGCGCGCGTCAGGTTTGGAATGGTTGCTTGCAGTGCATACAGGCAATCATCAATAAGCAGAAGAGTATGCTGGCGAAAGGCCACGATGATCGCCTCCTCTTCAACCATAAGGACCGTCGATTCGGTTTCCCTGGGTCCTGTCTGCTCGCCACCGCCTTTGGATTGATGCCGTAGCGCTTCACCAGAGCCCTCAGTCTCTCATGACGATGCGGTATCGCTCGACGGTGCATAACCTGTCCTCTATGACCGCAGAGAATAATTCCGACAGGCCAGCGCAGCCGCGAGGCAAGAATGATCTCTTTCTTGAAACTTGAACACTCGATCGCCAAGCCGGGCTACGACCGCCGCCGGGTTCTGCCCGTTGCTATGGCGCTTCACCTCTGCCTGGGGCAGGCCTATGCACTGGGTGCGCTCTATCAACCGCTGATGACGTCAACTGCTACGGATCAGACCGGCGCACCGGCTTGGATCAATCTCCACCTCAACGGCGTGTTTACGTTGGCTATGGTGATACTGGGCCTTTCCGCCGCCTTTGCCGGACCCCTTGTTGTTCGCATCGGGCCGCGCGCCACCGCGCTTCTCTCTACCTTGCTTTTCTGTTGCGGTCTTGCATTGGCCGGGATCGCCATTGAAGCAGAACAGACGTTGCTGTTTTATGCCAGTTACGGTGTGATTGCGGGCATCGGCCTGGGGATTGGCTATGTTGCACCCGTGCAGATGTTGCTGGACTGGTTCCCCGAGCGGCGTGGGCTTGCCACCGGCCTTGCTATTACCGGTTTTGGTGGCGGTGCGATGCTCGCAACGGCATTGTCATCTTTCCTTATGGAGATGTTCAGATCACTCGGCTGGAACGGTGCCGGGCAGACGCTCATCACGCTGGCGGCAGTCTACGGTGTAATCATGCTGGTGGCCTCGCTGGCAATCAGAGTGCCCGCGGGCGCCGCCTCGCGCGCAGTGCCTTCTGTCGAACCCTCCCGCGCTGTGCGTAAGCCACAGTTCTATCTGCTATGGATCATCCTTCTGATCAGTGTCGTGGCCGGCATTAACCATCTTGCCAGTGCACCAGGCATTCTCACCCTCGCCATGGGCCGCAGCGCCTCGATGGCGGAGATTTCGGGCTTCGTGGCCCTGCTCAGCGTATCCAACATGGCCGGACGTTTTCTTGCGGCCCTCGCATCTGACTACCTGGGCCGAAAGAACACTGCGGGTTTGCTGCTCATCACGGGTGCCGTCCTCTATGCAAGCACGCCGTTGATCGCTGCCCGGATGAACTTGCCCTTCACGGTACTCGAATACATGCTGATGACTGCCGTCTACGGTGGTCTCTTCGCCATCATGCCTTCTTATGTATCGGATGTGTTCGGGCCGAAATACGCCGGCTTCATCCATGGTCGCATTCTCACTGCGTGGTCGGCGGGCGCGGCCATCGCCTTCGCACTCGGGGCACTGTTCACGTCTGATCCTGCGGCCAGCGCGGCTCAACAGGTGAGCCGTTCGGAAGCCTTCTACGGTACGGCGCTGCTGTTCCTTCTGGCGCTCGCCATCAATTTCCTCATCAGGCCGGCCGTGCATCAGCCTGCGGCGGATCTGGCGAAGCCCGAGTACCCCGAGGGCGAACCGCCCGTCGATGTCTTCGCCTTGATGCGGGCGTGGTGGTTGGTAAGCCTGCTTCTGCTCACGGGTGTGCTATGGACCATCTATAAGGCCAGCGGCCTGCCGCTGGCATGGGAGATTGGCGTCACGCTGGTGCCGCTCGGACTTGGCGCCATGGTATGCGTTGCCTTCCACTTTCTTGACCGCAGCCGCTTTACAGTGCGCGGCGTCGTCGGTCCCTACTTTGCTGCGCTGGCACTGCTGTTCGGCCTGTATGCCAGCCTCATGGCGAATGAGGTTTGGCAGAAGACGACCCGCATCAATGATTTGCTCGACGCGGAAGTGAGTGCCCTTCAGAGCCTTTCCTTGATCGCAGTCAGCGTCATGCCGGGCGATCCCCGCGTGCCGCAGGCGATCCAGGCCTACGCCGACGCCCTGGTGGCGATCGACCGCATGGGCTCACCCGACCCCGGTGCGCCGTCCACCCTTCAGGAACCGCTGCAGCGCCTCTATCTCGCCGGAGCGGATGCGGAGTTCTTCAAAGGTCATTCTTCCCAGAACGCGTCGTTCATGACTGCGCTGGAAAACTTGCGCACCTCAAACCTCCAGCGCAGCAAGCTCAGAAGCCAGCCTCATGACGGCGCAAAACTCGCAAGCCTGCTGATCTTCGGTTTGCTGACCCAGATCGCCATCGCCTTCTGCCACGCCGGAAATCCGCGTGCCCTCTCCACCTCCGTCATGTTGTTCAGCGCCGGCTTCTCTGTTGCCGTGGCGGTGATGGAACTTCTCGATACAGCCATCCGCTTTGCCGATACGGCGGGGGTCATCCCCTACCTTTGGCTCAGATGATGAACCGGCCATTACCCAGCAGACAGACAAGCAGAGGCTCTACTTGCACGATACTGTGATCTTGCGTCATCCATCGTTGGGCAATGCATAAACCACTTTACCCGCGCCTTGATGGATAGGGAGAGCAGGGGCAGCTATCGGATCGTTGTGAATACGCAGAGCTGCTTGAGGCAGCGGCATCGGCACGCGCTTCCGGAAGTCACATCTGCACAACTTCGCTTTTGGCCGAAGCCGTCCCAAATCGCTTTACGCTGTTTTTCTCTGAAACTGCCATTCCACCGGAAACGGCTGCATCACCCTCGCTATCGTCAGCTCTGACGGCTGCCGTGCTGTGGCCTCCACGATCTCCAACGCAAGAAGTGTCAAGGTCGCAGTGAACTACTCTCTATGCCGAACGGCATCCATTATTGACGGCTAGAGCGGCATCCGACCTGACTGAATCTTTTGGGATTGAACTAACCCGCTGCCGCGGGAGAAGTGTGGAGCGCATTTACGGCTGAGGTTTCCTGTCTGAGGATTGTGGTT
>NZ_JBIICB010000173.1:0-9161 GCF_044239095.1 Aestuariivirga sp.
ATGCCGTATGGGCTCTGGAAACTGGCCGCAGCGCCGGTGGCGTCGGTCGAGCCGCTCACCCCCGCGGTTCCAGCCAGCGTGGTCACCTCCCCGGCGGGGGTGATCTTGCGGATGGTGTTGTTGTCCGTGTCGGTCACGTAGACGTTGCCCGCGCTGTCGGTGGCAATGCCCCTCGGCTCCCGGAAACGGGCCGCAGCCCCGGTGGCGTCGGTCGAGCCGCTCACCCCCGCGGTTCCAGCCAGCGTGGTCACCTCTCCGGCGGGGGTGATCTTGCGGATGGTGTTGTTGCCCTGGTCGGCCACGTAGACGTTGCCCGCGCTGTCGGTGGCAATGCCTCTCGGGTCCCGGAAACTGGCCGCAGCGCCGGTGGCGTCGGTCGAGCCGCTCACCCCCGCGGTTCCTGCCAGCGTGGTCACCACACCGGCAGAGGTGATCTTGCGGATGGTGTGGTTGCCCGTGTCGGCTACGTAGACGTTGCCCGCGCTGTCGGTGGCGATGCCGTATGGGCTCTGGAAACTGGCCGCAGCGCCGGTGGCGTCGGTCGAGCCGCTCACCCCCGCGGTTCCAGCCAGCGTGGTCACCTCCCCGGCAGAGGTGATTTTGCGGATGGTGTGGTTGCCCGTGTCGGCCACGTAGACGTTGCCCGCGCTGTCGGTGGCAACGTCGCCTGGGCGGTTAAAACGGGCGGCGGTGCCTGTGCCATCGGCGTTGCCCGACCCGTCCACATTGCCCGCGAACGGGGCCATGGTGGGTGTTGAGGGCACGACGGGCGTGGACGCATCGCTGCCACAGCTGGCCGAGAGGAATCCGAACACGGTGAACAGGCAGGCCAGAAGCAATTTGGTGGAGCGCAGCATGGGGGTGGCTTTCATTCGTTTTGGCTCAGGCAGGACGAAGTGCATACTCCACAGAGCTTTTGGTGGGTAGGAATTTTCTTACCCAGTTCCTTGCCAAAATTTACCAATATGTCAATAAAAACAAACTAAGATTGCACATCCCCCGCCCGCATGGGCGGGAAAGTGGTGCGTCCTAGGGAAGGCTTGCAAAGCCATTGCTTCCTTCAGCAGGCCGCGGGTGTCGAACGACAATACCTTCTCCGAGGCGCTCTTCCCGACCTGCAAGTAGGTCCCGTCCTGGCCCGCCCGTGGCTTCGCATCCATCGCGGAGGCTCGCGCCTGGGTTCATGCCTCACCGAGTAGCGCGGCTGCCGTTCTTCGAGAAAATCAAGGGTCATCTTGCCGAACTACGGCCACCGCACGATCCGGCGACGGCTTGATCGGTCCGGTTGTCATGCGTTCCAGCTCAAACCAAGGGAGGACTACGCCGTGATGAGAGCGAAACGGCATTCTCGACCAACAAGGAGCAAACATCACGGTTTTGGCGGAGCGGTGATTCCATTCGCCAGTGCTCAGTCTTGCCAGAGTTGCCTGTTTACGCAAAACTCAACCAGCGGGCTGGTCTTCTGGTGGATGTCGGCTCAAACAAGTCGAACCACCTCTCTTTTGCCAATTTGCTGAAAAAATGAGAATATTTAGTGACTCAAATTTTGAAATCTGATTTGGGCAATCTGCCACCCTTGAAGCTTGTGTTGGCCGGCGGGTGTGGCGGCATCGGGCGCGTGGTAGCCTACGAGGCGAAAAGACAGGGTATGGATGTCGCCATACTGGACCTTCCTGCTTCAATAGAACGGCACCGAATCGACGATTTGCCGCATTTCACAATGGATGCAAAAGAGCCGGACTCGGTAGAACACGCAATGGCACAGGCTGCAAACCAACTTGGCGGGATAGATGCGTGCGTCAATCTGATCGGGTTCATGACTGCGCCCCAAAGCCTCGCGAGTACCTCCATCGACACGTGGAAGGAAGTGATTCACGGCAACCTCGATGCTGCTTTTTTTCTTTCTCGCGCAGTCCTGCCTTATCTTCACGAGTCAGATCGTGGTGCCCTTGTACACATAGCCTCGGGACTGGGCGCATGGGCGCGCCCTAACTTTGGTGCGTATGGTCCCGCCAAGGCGGGCATCATTCTACTGACACGTCAATTGGCGCTTGAAAACGCACCAGCCGTTAGGGTCAATGCAGTCGCTCCAGGGGCTGTGGATACGGCCTTTTTGCGCGGCGGAACCGGACGTTCTGACGAGCAGGAAGCACCTGCTTTCAACCCCAGTAGCTACGGTCAGTTTGTCCCTTTAGGGCGAATTGCAAAGCCCCAAGACATCGTCGGACCCGTGATGTTCCTGCTGTCTGATGCGGCCGGCTACATGACGGGTCAAACCTTGCACGTCAACGGCGGCACATACATGCCTTGATGAGCGCTGCGCCTGCCTGACCCCGCCGGGTTAAGTGAACTTGCACTGGTTTGACGTCACTCTCGGGCGGCTGAGCGGCAATCAAGAGGATGAACTCGTACGGCGTGAGCCCCTTGAGGGTCTTGAGCCTGCGGCCGAAGTTGTAGGCGGCAATGAGGTGGTCAAGGTGCTGTCTCAACTGGGCATGATCTCCGTCGTGATAGCGCTTGACCGTCGCTTCCTTGATCGTCCGGTTCATTCGCTCGGCTTGGCCATTCGTCCATGGATGTGCCGGCTTCGTCAGCCGATGTTCGATGTCAAGATCGGCACATGCCGCATCGAAGGAATGGCAACGGAAGAGAACCCCTTCTGCCCGCATCGCCTTGATGTCAGAGACAGGCCACCCGCCGCCGGTAGGATCAGTGACGTGCGTGCCGTTATCCGTCAAAATGGTGTTGATCTTGTATGGAACTGCGTCAGCCAGATTGCGAAGGAAGTCTGCCGCGACCCGGCGTGCCGCCTTGCTGTGAAGCTCAACAAACGCGAACTTCGACGTCCGATCGATGGCAACGAAGAGATAGAGCCTGCCCTCGGCAGTCTGCACTTCGGCGATGTCGATATGGAAGAAGCCGATTGGTTAGACCTTGAACTTCTTCTTGGCGGCCTTCTCACCGCCGGCATCCAGTAGGCATCCGATGCCATGGCGCTGCAGGCAGCGATGCAAGGATGAGCGCGTTAGAGCATGATCCGCAAAAGTGGAAACCACTTTTGCGAAAAGATCATGCTCAAGCCATTGAACTTGCGCGAGTTCTTTTCGACCAGGTGATTCCACCTGATCGGAACGCGCGCTAGGTTCGGAATGGCTGCTTGCAATGCATACAGGCAATCATCAAGGGGTCGGAGAGTATGCCGGCGGAAGGCCACGATGATCGCCTCCTCTTCAACCGTAAGAACTGTCGATTTTGGGTCCTTGGGGCCTGTCCGCGCGCCGGCGAGAGAGTTGCGATTGCGCCACTTGGCCACCGTCTTTGGGTTGATGCCGTAGCGCTTCGCCAGAGCCCTCAGGCTCTCTTGACGATGCTGTATCGATCGACGGACCGCCTCAGTCGTGGTGGCGCTCCCATGAAGAACCTGGCCCATCGTGCTTCCTTCCATTCCTGACTGAAGATTGCACCATCAAACCCTGGGATCAAACATCTATCGATCTGGATGACCACCAGATCGAGTTTCGAAAGGTCGGAAGACATCAGTTGATGGGTTTCTGCTGGGTCAGGGCGGCAAACCGCCGATTTCGAAAGCCCCGAGCCTATGGTTCGAGGAGAGCAACGCCAACCTCACTGCGAATTTCTACATCGACCGGGGCATCCCCGCGGTGCGGCTCAGGGCCATGTAGCGCGTGAAGGTCTTCATGGCCTTGGGGATTTCCGAGGCTAGGGTGAACGACTGCGCCAGCTTCTGGCCATTGAGGCCGATCCGCTTCGCCTCACCGGGATGAGCCTGGAGATAGCCGAGGACCTCGGCCACGTCGCTCAGGTCGGGGCTGACGGGCACGAAATTGTCCCACGGCCGCAACTCGCCATAGTACCACTGGCGCCAGTTGAATTCGGACGCGACCTTCAGCACCGGCGAACCGGTAAGGAGCTTCAGGAAGAGGCTGGCCCAGGCGCTGCTGTTGCCGTCGATGTCGATCTGGTAGCGATAGCGCAGGATCTGCGATTGCTCCGCCAACGCGCCGAGATAGCCGCGGCTGGCATAATACTGCTTCTTCCGGTCCTGGTCGTGACGCGGCTCAATGCGGGTGATCGCTGCGTCGATCAGGCCGGGGTTCTCCCGCGCCAGCCGGCAGATGCCGACACGCGGCGCATCCTCCATCTGCCGATAGCGCCACACGCCGGTATCGGTGCCGCGCCAGTAGAGCATGTTCAGCCGGTCTTCCCAGGGCGGAGCCTCGGCGAAGAGCCTGCGCGCACCCGCGTAGCCCCTGGTCATGATGAAATCGGGGTCCGGAAGGAGGAAGTCCGGGCTGGTCGAGCAGAAGCTCAGCACATGCCCGTGCAACCCCTCGTCGCCGAGCGACACGGCGCAGCTGCCGGACAGCGGCGCGTTCTCCAGATAGGGCAGCAGCATGTGGAGGACCGCCTTGATGCGGTCGACATATTGATCGGCGAAGCCATTGCTGACACGCAGAACAACTTTTTCCCCGGTGAGTTCGATCCGGCACAGTTCGTCTTCGACGTGGCGTCCCGTTCGCGGCACGTCGCAGCGCAAAAAGACTGTCACCGTGCGCCGCGCTGGACGGTGGAGGAACTCCCCGACCGCAGCTTCTGAACCGGAATTCGCGAAACTCATCCACTCTGCCCGCGGCGTGCCCGTCATTCTGTAACTGCCCAAGTGGTGTTTCACCTACGCGAGGCAAAGCCTTCTGATGAGTGCCAGAGGATTGACCGACATCCACCGGATGACCGGCCTGTTGGGCCGAAGATTTGCGCAATTTTTGGGCCGGATGCAAGACCGGCCTTCAAGGACACTCCGCGCCGCAGCGCGGTGCCCTACGGCCATCCTTGACCGCCGGCCACCGCCTCGCCGTTCAGGCCGCAAGGTCGGGACGGAGGGATAGTCTGCCCGGTCGAACAGTGGGATGAAGGCCATGCTTCCCCAAGGTCCGACTAAAAAACCGTAATGAGGGGCCACGATGTGTTCGACCAACAGATTTTTCATCTCGAATTCGCGATCAACTCAATGCGCTTATCGAATTTGACGATATACTATATAGTTTGATCAAAGACGTACGTACTGGACAGGTAACTGCTACTATCGAGGGCTGTGATGACTATAGGACCTGATTTCGTGTGGCTGCACCTTCCTAAGACTGTTGGCACATCGACAGAAGTTTTCCTGCGTAAGCAATTCGTTGATCAGCTTGGCATTCATGTAGACGAGTAAAATCCGGAACGAATAACTTGGCATCAATCTATAACACAACGGATTGTAGAGGATCCCAGCTTTTCAGTCGTTGCTCGGAGGGTAATCTGTGGATTTCGAAGGCTTCCCGCGTGGATAAAAAGTCGGAAATGCTATAAGGCGCAGCGATTTCCTCACTATCTTGCAAGTAGAGAGATGATCGAAAAAAGACGTTTTTTTTAGAACGATGATGAAATAAACTCTTGCGATATTTACTTGAGAGAGTATCGTCACCCGCGTGTTGATTACTGGATTCACTGCGAGAATATCGCTGATGAAGTTGCGTAAGTTTTTTGACCTGACTCTGGAAAATGTTCAGAAAAGTTTTCAACTAAAGATTCAGACAGTTAGAATATCACAGACTTCGTTCTGGTCCACTGGTGAAGAGCTAAAGCGGCTCTATGAAGGCAATCCTCTTTGGGCAGAGTTAGAAAAGGAGTTGTGTGGCGATTTAGAATTGCCCTAGATGTTTAGTCCCTGCATTTGATGGATCGGATTGAACCTGAAGCGTTCAGGTTCTTTTGTCCACTGTTTGCAGATGAACTCGTACGGAGTGAGCCCCTTGAGGGTCTTGAGTCTGCGGCAGAAGTTGTCGGCGGCAATGAAGTGGTCAAGGTGCTGTCTGAGCTGGGCATGATCTTCGTCGTGATCGCGCTTGACCGTCGCTTCCTTGATCGTCCGGTTCATTCGCTCGACTTGGCCATTCGTCCATGGATGTGCCGGCTTCGTCAGCCGATGTTCGATGTCGAGATCGGCACATGCCGCATCGAAGGAATGGCAACGGAAGAGAACCCCTTCTGCCCGCATCGCCTTGATATCCGATACGGACCACCCGCCGCCGGCAGGATCAGTGACGTGCGTGCCGTTATCCGCCAAAATGGTGTTGATCTTGTGTGGAACTGCGTCAGCCAGATTGCGAAGGAAGTCTGCCGCGACCCGGCGTGCCGCCTTGCTATGAAGCTCAACAAACGCGAACTTCGACGTCCGATCGATGGCAACGAAGAGATAGAGCCTGCCCCCGGCAGTCTGCACTTCGGCGATGTCGATATGGAAGAAGCCGATTGGGTAGACCTTGAACTTCTTCTTGGCCACCGTCTTTGGGTTGATGCCGTAGCGCTTCGCCAGAGCCCTCAGGCTCTCTTGACGATGCTGTATCGATCGACGGACCGCCTCAGTCGTGGTGGCGCTCCCATGAAGAACCTGGCCCATCGTGCTTCCTTCCATTCCTGACTGAAGATTGCACCATCAAACCCTTGAACTAAACAGCTAGAAGCGCAGGCTGCGTTGGCTCTCGAACGCCCGCCCGGCACCGGTCACCGGATCGGTGAAAGCGATGCGCTGTGCAAGCAGCTGCAAGGGCTGGCTGAAGTCTTCCGGCGCTCCCGGTCCGCGCAGCGCCTCGGGGTAAAACAGGTCACCCTCCAAAGGCAGGCCCAGCGCCAGCATGTGCACCCGCAGCTGGTGGCGTTTGCCGGTGACCGGCTCCAACTGGTACAGCGCGCGAGAGCCATCGGTGCGCAGCAGGCTGATGCGGGTTTCGCTGTTAGGTTGGCCAGGCACTTCCTGCATGCGGAAAAAGGGCTCGCCCGCAACCAGGCGGCTGGTGTGGGTGCGGGGCCATGTCAGCTCAGCTCGAAAGGGGGCGACGGCGTGGTAGGTCTTGTGGATGTGCCGCTGGCGGAACAGGGCGTGGTAGGCGTCACGGTCGGCTGGGCGCTTGCATAGCAACACCAGGCCTGCGGTTTCGCGGTCGATGCGGTGCAGTGCCGCCAGATCGTGACAACCCGTCAGGTTCTTCAGTTGCACAAGCAGGCTCTGCTGCACATACCGCCCCCCAGGTGTGACAGGCATGAAATGGGGCTTGTCTGCCACCAGCAGATAGTCGTCTTCGAATACGATGCTGGCCTGCTCCGGCAGCTGCGGTTCGTCCTCAATGTGGCGGTAGTAAAACAGGCGCGTGTGCGGCGTGTAGGGCTGTGTGAGCAGCACGGGTTTGCCTTCCGCGTTCAGCACCGATTGGCTGCGAAGGCGCTCGGTCCATGTTTCGCGCGGGATGTGGGGCATGCGCTCGACCAGAAAATCCAGCACCGTGGGCCAGGGGCCAGCGGGCAGAAATACGCAAGTTGGGCCCACGCCGTGGCGTGTCGGGATGTGCATCGCTCAGATCCTTTTGAACACCAAGTTCCACACCCCATGGCCGAGCTTGATACCTTTGCAGATACGCTGCCGATCACCTCGCGTTCGAGCGGGGTGGCGCTGAGCTGCCTGAGTGTTTCGCGCTCCCGGCCCTTGGGCTCTTCAAGTTCCAGAACGTGGCATAGCTCTGTAAAATCAGAAGAGGTGGATCATGCCTTGGCACAACCCACCCCAGCTTTGCAGCTTTGTTGCAGTTGAGCGCGAAAGTCAGAGACGCGGATAGTCCGTGAAGCCCTTATCCCCTGGCGTATAGAAGGTACTGAAGTCGATCTCGTTGAGTGCGGCACCCGACGTCCATCTTGCCACGAGGTCCGGGTTCGCCAGGAAAGGACGGCCGACGGCGATCAGGTCGCAGGCATTTTCCGTCAGATCTGCTTCAGCGCGCTTCGCATCGTAGCCCCCCGACAGGATCAGGGTGCGGTTGAAGACTTGGCGGAAGGTCTGCTTGATCGAACCAGGAACAGGCGGTGCGCCCATCGGCGAATGGTCGACAAGGTGCACATACATGAGCCCCAGCTCATTCAGCCTGGCCGCAAGGTAGGCATAGTCGGCTTCCATCTCCGGGTATGCCGGCATGTCATTGAAGGCCCCATAGGGCGAGAGGCGGATGCCGACCTTTTCGGCACCAATCGCGGCGATCGCAGCCTGGGCCGCTTCAATGACGATGCGTGCGCGGTTCTCGATCGAGCCGCCGTAGCGGTCGGTTCTCTGGTTTGAGGTCGGGCGGATGAACTGCTCGAGGAGATAACCATTGGCAGCGTGAAGCTCGACACCATCGCAGCCGGCCGCAATGGCATTGTGCGCCGCCTGAGCGAACTCCTCAATGGTGGCCTTGATATCAGCCTCTGTCATGGGCTCCGGGGTCGGGTGGGGCTTCATGCCTTCGGCGTCGGTATAGATCTCGCCAGCCGCCGCGATGGCTGATGGACCCAGGACGCGTGCGCCCTGGGGAAGGTTGAGCGGATGGCCGATGCGGCCGGTGTGCATCAGCTGAACGAATATCTTTGCGCCGCCCTCATGAACCGCTGTCGCGACCTTGCGCCAGCCATCGACCTGCTGAGCGCTGAAGATGCCCGGAATGCGGGGATAGCCAAGGCCGTTCGGCGAGGGAGATGTTCCTTCGGTGATGATCAGACCGGCGCTGGCGCGCTGGCGGTAGTATTCGACGATGAGGTCATTCGGCAGATTGCCGGTGGCCCGGTTGCGCGTCATTGGCGCCATGACCATGTGGTTCTGGAGCTTGAGCGCGTCAAGGGTCGCCGGGGAAAAGAGCATCGACATTGAAGGCCTTTCAGTAACTGCATCAGTTGCAGTACTGATCTAGGGTCATGGTTGCCCCTGTCAAGCCGTCATTCGCATGCAGACGTCAGGCCTGGTCATGGACCCGGTGGGGCCCAGAGAAGGCTCGTGCTATGCACGCGGCGACCACCGCCCGTGCTTCGGCGGATACGAGGCTCGCGCAGCATGCTCATTCTTGACAACGTCATAACTGATCGTGGTTCGAAATACGCTGTTTCGGGCGGGGCATGCCGCTCCAGCGACGAAGCGCGTATCCTTTTGGCCGAGTTGAAGCGCAACAAGAAATTCGCGAAGGCCACTCACAATTCGTGGGGCCTCATCTGCGGCGAGCAGCTAATCAAGAACGATGACGGCGAGGCTGGAGCCGGCATGGTCATCCTTCGCATGCTCGAGAGGGAAGGGCTCCGGAACCACA
>NZ_JBIICB010000174.1:0-9112 GCF_044239095.1 Aestuariivirga sp.
TCCCTCCCCACAAGGGGGAGGGAGACACCATCCGGCTGGTGGTGGATGCTTGCTGCTCTATCCGTCGTAGCCATAATCGCGGCGGGCGGCCTCAATCGTCACCAGGCCTGCCGCCATGTCGGCCTCCGCAGGCTCAGGCACCCGACTCGCGGTACCCCCACCCTCAATCCCTCCCCACAAGGGGGAGGGAGACACCATCCGGCTGGTGGTGGATGCTTGCTGCTCTATCCGTCGTAGCCATAATCGCGGCGGGCGGCCTCAATCGTCACCAGGCCTGCCGCCATGTCGGCCTCCAGGGCTGCGCGGTCGCGCTTGTCCGGGTTGCCGAAGCCGCCGCCGCCGGGAAGTTCCAGCACCAGCGAATCGCCCGTTTCGATGATGTAGACGCCCTTGTCCGGCAGTTTCGAGCCCGAGCCACGCCCGGCTGAGCCACGGCAGCCTGGCTCTCCGCCCTCACGGCCCTGTGCGGGGTGGATGATGCGGTCGAAGGTGGCAGCCGAAATGGCGAAGGGTGCTGCTTCGCGGTTGGCAATCTCGATCACCTGCGAGGCGCCGCCGCGCCACTGGCCGGCTCCACCTGAGTCGGTAAGGTAGTGCTTGCGCTTGAAGTAGAGCGGGCACTGCGTCTCCGTCACCTCAATGGGAATGGTGCCCACGCCCGAAGGGAAGGCGGTTGTGGAGAGCCCATCCTTGCCGGGCCTGCCGCCGATGCCGCCCAAGCCCATGTTGATGACGGCGAAGGACTTGGCCTTGGCCGTCTGCTCCGGCGGAACGCGCCCGTGTGCCGAATAGAGCGAGAGAATCCAGATCGGCCCCGCACTCTCCGCCTGCACCGTGCCGGGCAGCGCCTGGGCGAGGCAGCCGAAGACGCTATCCGCCAGCATCTGCCCGATCACGTGGCGCGCGGTGACGGGCGAGGGGCGGATGGGATCAACCACTGTGCCGGGCTCGGTGATGAGATCGAAGCAGGAGAGGGAGCCAATGTTGTTGGGCACATGCGGGGCGATTACCGCCTTGAGGCCGAACACCGCATAGGCATGGGTATAGGTGCGGGGGCTGTTGATGCCGAACAGCGAGGCAGGCGAGGTGCCGGTGAAATCGACCGTGATCTTGCCGCCCTTGATGGTGAGCTTCGACTTCAGGGTCAGTTCGCGCTCATAGCCATCGAGCGGCATCTCATAGGACCATTCGCCTTGCGGAAGCGCCTTGATCGCTTCGCGCGCGCCCTTTTCGGACTGGGTGAGGATGTGCTTGGCCAGCGCGTCGAGGGACGTGAGCTTGAACTCTTTCATCATGTCGATGAGGCGGCGCGCGCCCGTGTCATTGGCGCTGATGAGGGAGAGGACATCGCCCCTGACCTCCACGGGGCTGCGCGAATTGGCGAGGATGATGGACAGAAGCTCCTCGTTGAGCTTTCCCTCCTTCCTGATCCTCAGGTGCGGGATCAGCGTTCCCTCCTCGAATGAGGAGTTGGCCTTGGCGGACATGCCCACACCGCCCACGTCGATGACGTGGCAGGTGGAGGCGAAGAAGGCGACGAGCTTTTTGCCCAAGAAAACCGGCGTCATCATCACGTAGTCGAACAGGTGCCCGGTGCCCAGCCACGGGTCATTGGTGATGAAGACGTCGCCCGGCTTCATGGTGGACTGCGGGAAGTGCTTGAAGAAATGCGCAACCGCCGTGGCCATGGTGTTCACATGGCCGGGCGTGCCGGTCATCGCCTGGGCGATCATGTTTCCTTCAGGGTCATAAACACCCGCTGAGAGGTCGCCCGCCTCGCGGGTGATGGTGCCGAAGGCGGTGCGCAGCAGCGATTGCGCCTGTTCCTCGACGACCGCGATCAGGCGGTTCCACATGACTTGCGTGCGGATGGCGGCCAAAGCGTGTTTGCTCATCGCGTGCGCTCCAGAACGATGTAACCCAGTGAGTTGACCGAGGCCTTGAAGTTCGCACCGACAATGGTGGAGGTCTCGTCTTCCGCGATGATGGCCGGGCCCTTGATGGCGCTGCCGGGCTTCATGTCGAAACGCCAGTAGACGGGCGCATCCACCTGTTTGCCCAGGGCCGGATCATAGATGCGGCGCCTGGAGCGCGGCTTGGGCGCGGCTTTCTTCGTGGCCTTGGCGGCGCGCTTCGGCTTCGTGGCCTGCGAGGAGACGGTGACCGACCAGGTGATCGCCTCCGCCTCCTGGTTGGGAATGCGCAGTCCATAGACCTGTTCATAGAGCCGCTCGAACGCGGCCTTGATCTTTGCGCCGTCGGCCTTCGAGAGCTTCTTCACCGGAACGCTGACGCGGATCTCGTGGCCTTGTCCGATGTAGCGGCAGTCGGCGATGATCTGGACCGTCGGCCTTACCTTTCCGAGCGCCGGTTCGACCACGGCCCGGGCATCAGCTGTCATCGATGAGAGGAGTCCGTTCACGCGCTCCGCGTTGAAATCTTCCAGGGAGACGACAGCGCTCTTGGTGATCTCATAGGCCACCGGTGCCCGCAGGAAGCCGATGGCGGAGCCGACGCCTGCGCCCTTCGGCACGATGATGGTGTCCACACCCACCTTCTCTGCCAGGCGGCAGGCGTGGAGCGGTGCGCCGCCGCCGAAAGCGATCATGGTGCAGGAGGCGATGTCGTGCCCGCGCTCGATCGCGTGGACGCGCGCGGCATTGGCCATGTTCTCTTCCACGATCTCGGTGATGCCGGCTGCGGGCCAGAAATCCTTGAGGCCCAGCTTCGCGCCGATGTTCTTCTGCAGCGCAGCCTTGGCGGCCGCCTCGTCCAGCGGGATCTTGCCGCCGGCGAAATAGGCAGGGTCGATCTTGCCGAGGGCGAGATTGGCATCGGTCACCGCGGGCTCTGTGCCGCCTCTGGCGTAGCAGACCGGTCCGGGCGTTGAGCCCGCACTGTCAGGCCCGACCGTGATGCGCGACAGCTTGTCGACGCGCGCGATGGAGCCGCCGCCTGCGCCGATCTCCACCATCTCGATCACCGGAATGCGGACGGGAATGCCCGAGCCCTTCATGTCGCGGTAGGCGCGGGCGATCTCGAACTTGCGGGCGCGCTCTGGCTCGCCGTCGGTCAGCAGGCAGATCTTGGCCGTGGTGCCGCCCATGTCAAAGGAGAGCACATGCGGCAATGCGCATTCCGCCGCGATCTGTGCCGCGAGAATGGCGCCGCCCGCAGGACCGGATTCGACAAGCCGGATCGGGAAACGCGCCGCGGTCTCGAGCGTCGTGAGGCCGCCGCCGGACATCATCAGGAACAGCGGGGCCGAAAGCTTCATCTCCTTCAACTGGTCGCGCAGCCTGAGGAGGTAGCTCGCCATCAGCGGGCGCACATAGGCGTTGGCCACTGTCGTCGAGAAGCGCTCATACTCACGGATCTCGGGCGCTACTTCCGAGGAGATGCAGATCGTCACGTCGCCGGGAAGGTGCTTGGCCAGCAGCTCACGCACGCGTTTCTCGTGATGGTCATGGGCATAGGCATGCAGGAAGCCGATGGCCACCGACTTCACACCCTCAGCGATGATCTTTTGGGCCAGCGGCTTGATGGCTGCCTCGTCAAGCTTCACGAGCACCGTGCCATCCGCCGCCAGCCGTTCGCGGATTTCGAGGCGCAGCGTGCGCGGCACCAGCGGCACCGGGCGGTCGATCATAAGGTCATAATGGTCGAAGCGCTTTTCGTAGCCCTGCTCGATGATGTCGCGGAAGCCTTCCGTGGTGATGAAGGCGGTTTTCGAACCCTTGCGCTCGATCAGCGCATTGGTGGCCAGTGTCGTGCCATGGATGAAGACGCCGATGTCCTGCGGCTTCAGGCCAGAGGCTTCGAGAACGGCGTGGATGCCCTCGATGACGCCCAGTTCCGGCGCATGAGTGGTGGTCAGCACCTTGCCGCTCCAGCGCTTGAGGCCGTCTTCCAGCACGATGTCGGTGAAGGTGCCACCGATATCGGCGGCGAGTTTTGCTTGGCTTGCCATGGGGCTTGGTTAGGCCGGGCCATCAGGCCTTTCAAGAGGCATTCGCATCCCGGTCCTGAGGGGCGTGTTGCAGAAACCGCATCATGCCTCTATCAATCCCCTCATGGCGAAAGTGACCATCCAGGATGTGGCCCGCGTGGCGGGTGTCAGTGTCGCGACGGTGGACCGGGTGCTGAACCGCAGGCCGGGGGTGCGCAGCGTGACCGTCAACAAGGTGGAAAGCGCCATCCGCGACCTGAATTACCAGCCAGACCGCATCGCGGCCCGCCTTGCCCGCTCGCGCGAGTACCGCTTCTGCTTCGTGCTTCCCGACCGGGCGGGGGATTTCTGGGAACGCATCAACGAGGAAGTCCGCACCATGGCGGACCGCATGGCGGGTGAGCGCGTGGCGATCACCGTCAAGCGTGTTGACGTCTTCGACGGCGAGCTCCTCGCCTCCACCCTCGATTCGATTGGCGATGTGCATGACGGCGTGGCGGTGGCCGCCCTCGACCACCCGGCCGTGCGGGAGGCGATCAATGCTCTGGCCGCACGTGGCGTGACCGTGGTGACGCTGGTGTCGGACGTGCCGGGCTCCAAGCGCGTGCATTATGCGGGGATCGACAACTCATCCGCCGGGCGCACCGCGGCGAGCCTGATGGGGCGTTTCCTGAGAGGCCTCACCGGCAAGGTAGGGCTGATCGCGGGTTCTCTGGCGCTACGCGACCACATCGAGCGCCAGTTTGGCTTCGAGCAGGTTCTGACCCATGAATATCCGAAGCTGCAGGTTCTTCCCGTGCGCGAATCGCGCGACGACTGGCGCAAGCTCGAGGAGATGACGGCACAGCTGCTGTCGGAGCATCCCGACCTGCTCGGTATCTACAATGTCGGCGGCGGCACGCGCGGCATCGTCTCGGCCCTGGAGGCGGCCTCCCGCGCGAAGGACGTGGTGCTGCTGGCGCATGACCTGAGCGATACCAACCGCAGAGCGCTGATCCGCGGCACCATCGACGCGGTCATCAACCAGGACCCCGGCCACGAGGTGCGCAGCGCCATCCGCGTGCTGATCGCCAAGGCGGACAACGTGCCGCTGATCGAGAGCCAGGAACGGATCAGGATCGACATCTTCTTGCGCGACAATCTGCCTTAAAGCTTCCCTTCTCCCGTTGGCACAGCCAATGGGAGAAGGTGCCCGAAGGGCGGATGAGGGCTTTTCTCCGCGAGCGGTGCTGGTTGAAAGAGGCCCTCATCCGGCCTGCCGGCCACCTTCTCCCATCGCGTTGCGACGGGAGAAGGGAATTCGTGGCGAGGTTTCCCTTCTCCCGTTGGCAAAGCCAATGGGAGAAGGTGCCCGAAGGGCGGATGAGGGTTTCTCTCCGCAAGCAGTGCTGGTTGAAAGAGGCCCTCATCCGGCCTGTCGGCCACCTTCTCCCATCCTGCGGACGGGAGAAGGGAACTTAGCTGTAAAGCCGTGGCTTCTTCTCATAAGCGATAGCCACGGTCTCGCCCGTCTTGAGAGATTTGACGCCTGCGTCCGTCACGGTGGTGGCGATGAACCCGTCCCAGGCGCTCGATCCCGCGGGCCTGCCCGTCGAGATCGAATCGATCCAGGCCTGGTTCTGGATGCGGTAGGCGGCGGCGAAGCGGGGGCGCCAGTCGGGGGCGAGGCTGGTGGCGGTGACGCCCGCGCTGCGGATTTCGGTGTTCAGCGTGGGGCCGAAGGAAATGGTGCCCGTCTCGCAGATGAGCTCGCCCTTCACGTCATAACCATACTGCGCGTTGAGGAAGAGTTCGACATCGACCAGCTGGCCCTTGTCCGTCTCGAAGACGACCAGCATCGGATCATCGAAATGCGCAAACTTGGAGCGCTTCGCCCGGAAGACGTGGACGGTGGCGAGTTCGGCGGAGAGAACGAAGCGCGAGATGTCCACCTCGTGCACGCAGGAATTGACGATGGCCGCGGCCGAATCGAAATGCGCAGGCGCGGTGGCGTTGCGGTGGATGCAGTGGAAGGCCAGCGCCTCGCCGTAGCGGCCGGAGGTGAGCAGGTCCTTCATCTCCATGTAGCCGGGGTCGAAGCGGCGCATGAAGCCGAGCTGGACGAGGCGCTTTCCGCCCGAAAGCTCCGCCTCGATCACGCGCAGGCCTTCGGCGGCGGTGGGCGCGAGCGGCTTCTCGCACAGCACGGGCTTTCCGGCCTTGATGCAGGCGATGGCGTAGTCGGCATGGGTGGCATCGGGCGAGGCGATCAGGACCGCGCCGACTTGCGGATCGTGGATGACGGCCAGCGGATCGTCCACCGCGCGCTTCGCACCCGTCTCGGCGGCCACGGCCCGGGCGCGCGCGCCGTCGGCGTCCGAGATCGCGGCCAGATGCGCTCCGGCCACCTGGCCTGCGATGATGCGGGCATGGTCCGCCCCCATCACGCCAGCCCCGATGATGCCCACGCCAATGCTCATGATGCCTCCAGCTTAAAAGGCGACGATTAGCCGAGCGCCGCCGGGCTGGCTAGACTGAGCTTCCCGCGCCGCCGAAGGAGAGGCTCATGAATTCATGGAAGGTGCGCGCCGCCGGGCTCTGGCTGCGGGTGTGGTTCCAGGACAATCCGACGTCCATGGTGGGGATGTCCGCAACCAGGTTGCGCAGTTCGATGCGCTGGCCTTCGAGCGACCATGGGCGGTAGACCATGTCGGACAGGATGGTGACGCCCATGCCGTCTGCCACCATGGAGCGCACCGCCTCGACGGAGGAGGTGGTGAAGATGGTGTTCGGCCGGAGCCCGGTCGGCTTCCAGTAGCGTCCGGCGGTCTGGTTCGCCTCGTCCACGGTGAGCGTGACGTAGGGTTCCGCCGCCACGTGCTCCAGCGTGATCACCTCGCGGTTGAGGAGGTGGTGCTCCACGGGAAGCCACAGCCTACGGCGCGAGCGGATGAGCGTCTCATAGGCCAGGCGCTTCTTGTCCTGCAGGTTGGAAACGAGCATGACGGCGAGGTCCAGGGACCCGTCCTTCAGCCCGCTTTCGATGGCGTTGCGGGGGAGTTCATAGAGTTCGGCCCGGATCCGCGGATAGCTCCGCGCGAAGCGGGTAAAGTGGCGCGGCAGGAAATACCCCGCCACCGTATAGGACACGCCGATCCTTACCGTGCCGCTGATCGCCGAATCCTCGGTCAAGGGCGCGTGCTGGGCGGCGTTGACGGCCGCCATGATGTTGCGCGCATGCTGCAGGAAGCGCGCGCCCTCGGCCGTGAGGGCAACCCCGGTGGGGTGGCGCTTGAACAGGGAAACGCCCACGTCGGCCTCCAGCTGGCGGATGGCGGCAGTCACGGCGGATTGCGAGACGTTGAGCTCGATCGCCGCCTGGCTGATCTGCCCGGCATCCGCCGTGGCGATGAAATAGCGGACTTGCTTCAGCGACAGGGCCATTATCTGTTTTTACGATACCGCATTGCAGTTTTTCTGATTTTACAATAATTCGGATGTCCAGCAAGCTTGCTCGCAAGGATGGCGCTTAAGCGCAGACAAGGGAGGTTGCAGGATGACGGTCATCAACTGTGACATGGGCGAGGCGTTCGGCCTGTATAAGATGGGCGACGACGCGGGCCTCATGCCGCTGATCGACGTGGCGAACGTGGCCTGCGGGTTCCACGGCTCGGATTTCAACCACATGCGCACCACGGTGCAGCTGGCCAAGAAGCACGGCGTGAAGGTGGGGGCACACCCCTCGCTCCCCGACCTTCAGGGCTTTGGCCGCCGCGAGATGAAGATGGGCCGGGACGAACTCACCAACTGCATCATCTACCAGGTGGGAGCGCTCAAGGGCTTCCTCGAGGCGGAAGGCATGCCCCTCAACCATATCAAGCCGCATGGCTCGCTCTATGGCATGGCGGCGCGGATGGAGGAGGTGGCTCAGGCCGTGGCCGATGCCGCTGACGTGTTCAAGGTGCCGCTGATGGGCATGATCAACACCTTCCATGAGAAGGTCTACACCGCGCGCGGCCACAAATTCATTGCCGAGTTCTATGCCGATCTCGACTACCGCGACGACGGCTCCCTCATCATCACCCGCGAGCATGAGGCGAAGGACCCTGTCCATGCCGCCGCCATCTGCTTGCGCGCCATCCGTGAGGGCAAGGTGAAGGGTGTGGGCGGCGGTGACGTCGCGGTCCGCGCCGACGCCATCTGTGTTCACTCCGACACGCCCAATGCGGTGGCGATCGCAAAGTCCGTGCGCGATGCCGTGAAGCCCTATCTCGACGCCGCCTGACCAATCCAGACACGAGGACAGACCATGGCCCAGCTTCTCTCGCCCCTTCCCGGCACCTTCTACCGCAGGCCCGCGCCCGACAAGCCCTCCTACAAGAATGACGGCGACAAGGTCGCCAAGGGCGAGGTGATCGGGCTGATCGAGGTGATGAAGTCCTTTACTGAAGTGAAGGCCGAGGCCGCGGGCAAGATCACCTTCATCGCGGAAAACGAGGAGCCGGTGATGGCCGGCCAACCGCTGGCGGAGATTTCGTAAGTGACGTCCATCCCACCCCATATGCCGTCATCCCGGCGAAGGCCGGGATCCAGCTATGGGCGTCCGAAGCTGGACCCCGGCCTTCGCCGGGGTGACGGACTGTGGGGGCGCCGGGATGACGGTGTTATGGGGGGTGCCGGGGCCTTTGGAGCAGTGCCGTCATGAAAATCAAGAAGCTCCTCATCGCCAACCGGGGCGAGATCGCAGTGCGCATCATCCGCGCGGCGAAGGAGCTGGGCATCAAGACCGTGCAGGTGCATTCGGCGGCGGACGCCGAGATGCTGGCGGTGAAGATGGCGGACGAGGCCGTGAACATCGGCCCGCCGCATGCCGCGAAATCCTATCTCAACATCGAGAACATCCTGAAGGCTGCGAAGGACACCGGCGCTGACGCCGTGCACCCCGGCTATGGCTTCCTCGCCGAGAATGCGGGCTTTGCCGATGCCGTCGAGGCGGCTGGCCTGATCTTCATCGGACCCAAGGGCGATTCGATCCGCGTCATGGGCGACAAGGTCGCCGCCCGCGTGGCGGCAGAAGCCGCAGGCGTGCCCGTGGTGCCGGGGTCCGAGGGCCGCGTCGATGATCCGGAGCAGGCGAAGCACATCGCCATGGCGATCGGCTTTCCCGTGATGATCAAGGCGGCG
>NZ_JBIICB010000175.1:0-9104 GCF_044239095.1 Aestuariivirga sp.
AAGTGATCAAGGTCGAAGACAACGGCCTCGAAGTGCAGGTTGCCGGCACCGACATGTCGGCCTACGTCAAGCGCGCCGACCTCGCGCGTGACCGCGCCGAGCAGCGCCCGGAGCGCTTCGCGGTGGGCGAGAAGTTCGACGCCAAGATCACGGTGTTCGACCAGAAGGCCCGCAAGATGAACGTCTCCATCAAGGCCCTCGAAATCGCCGAAGAGAAGGAAGCCGTCGCACAGTACGGTTCCTCCGACTCGGGCGCCTCGCTGGGCGACATCCTGGGTGCTGCCCTCAAGAAGCAGAAGACCGAAGAATAAATCCGGCGGCATCGCTGGTGAGAATGGCCGGGCACGCCCCGGCCATTTTCTTTTTTGCAGTGAGGTCTTCGCCGCGTCCCCACGCATGTGTGCGGGAGGCGGAAATCTCGAAACCGATTGCGCTGTTTCCCTCCAGCGTCATGACGCCCTATATAGGTCCTATACATCCTGCCTGGAGCCCGCTGCATGATCTCCGAAGCCGAACTCATCGTCGATCGCCGCCGCCTCAGGCGCAAGCTCACGCTGTGGCGCATTCTCGCCGTGGTGCTGGCGATTGCTGCCATCGCCGCGCTGGTGTGGGAGGCAGGCGGGCGCAAACGCGCTGACCATGTGGCGCGGATCTCCATCAGCGGCCTCATCACCGGCGATCAGAAGACGCTGGACCTCCTGAAGGAAGTGCGTGAGGCGAACCAGGTCAAGGGCGTGCTGCTGCGCATCGACAGCCCTGGCGGAACCACGGCGGGCTCCGAGGCGGTCTATGAGCAAGTACTGGCCATGGCGTCCAAGAAGCCCGTCGTGGCGGTGATGGACACGGTGGCAGCCTCCGGCGGCTACATCACGGCGCTGGCGGCGGACCGCATCGTGGCGCGCGGCAATACGATCACCGGCTCGATCGGCGTCATCTTCAGCTTTCCCGAGGTTTCGCGCCTGCTGGACATGGTGGGGGTCCGCATGGAGGAGTTGAAATCGGGTGACATGAAGGCCGAACCCTCGCCCTACCGGCCTGTCTCCGAGAAGGCCCGGGCCGTCTCGATGGAGATGGTGGATGACGGGTTCCAGTGGTTCATGGGGCTGGTGGCCGAACGCCGCGGCCTGCCGATGGAACGCGTGCGTGAACTCTCTGACGGGCGCGTCTACACGGGCCGCCAGGCCGTCAAGGTCAAGCTCATCGACGAGATCGGCGGGGAGGCGGAGGCGCGCTCCTGGCTGCTGGCGGAGAAGAGTGTGCCCGCCGCGCTGCCGGTCGAGGATTGGGAGCCGAGGCGGGATCCCGGCGCCACGGGCCTTGGATTTGCTTCCGGTTGGGCGCTTCGGGCGCTGGGGCTGGAGGGCTTCCAGGAAACCGCCGAAAGGGCCCAGCTTGACGGGCTGCTCGTGCTTTGGCACCCTGCTCAGTAATCAGGGAAGCGTCATGATCAAATCCGAACTCGTCCAGAAGATCGCCGAGAAGAACCCGCACCTCTATCACCGTGACATCGAGCGCATCGTGAACACCGTGCTCGACCAGATCATCGATGCGCTGAAGGACGGTGACCGGGTGGAACTCCGGGGCTTCGGCGCCTTCTCCGCCAAGGCCCGCAACGCCCGCATGGGCCGCAACCCGCGCACCGGCGAGGCCGTCGAGGTGGTGGCCAAGCGCGTGCCCTTCTTCAAGACCGGCAAGGAACTGCGCGAGCGGCTGAACGAGAAGGCCTGATTGCGCAGTCTTCCCGGACGGCGTAGAAAGGCCGCATGACGCTCAAATCCATCTTCAACTGGATCGTGGGCCTGCCCATCGCAGTCGTGGGCATTGGCTTTGCCGTGGCGAACCGGCAGTGGGTCACCGTCTCCTTCGATCCGATCAACCGGGTCCATCCCTTCGCCACCATGGACATGCCGCTGTGGGCGCTGGTCTTCTGCGGCGTGTTGATCGGCATTTTCGCGGGCTGGTATGTGGCCTGGCGCGGCAATGCCAAATATCGCCGCGCCACGCGTGAGGCCAAGATCGAACTCATCCGCACCCAGCAGATGCATGAGCGCGAGAAGCGCGACCTGCAGTCGACCGTGGTTGCAAACCGCCAGGAATAATCAGCCGTGAAGATTTTGAACGCCGACGACGTGGCCCGCCTTGGCCCCTATCGCGACATCGTGGAGGCGCTGCGCGAAGGCTTCCGCGCCGAGATCGAAACGCCGGTACGCCACCATCATGACATGTCTGCTGTCTCGACCCTGCTGCTCATGCCGGCCTGGTCGAAGGACTGGGCGGGACTGAAGACGGTGGTGTTCAAGTCCGACAACGCCGCGCAAGGGTTGCCGACGATCCAGGCCAGTTACCTGCTGATCGAGCAGAAGACGGGCGCCACCGTCGCCATGATGGATGGCGGCGAGATCACCCGCAGGCGCACCGCCGCGGCCTCCGCACTCGCCGCCGATTACCTTGCCCGCGCGGATGCATCGACACTGACGCTGGTGGGTGCTGGCGCCCTGGGCCCGCATTTCGTCAGGGCCCATGCCGCCGTGCGGCCGATCAAGCGCGTTTTCATCCACAGCCGCACGCTGGCCAAGGCGGAGGAACTCACCGCCCAGCTGGCGCATGAGGGCTTCGAGGCGCATTCCGTGGCAGACCTCGAGCATGCCGTGCGCCAGTCCGACATCGTGAGCTGCGTCACGACCGCCACCGCGCCGGTGGTGAAGGGGGCCTGGCTGAGGCCCGGCACGCATGTGGATTTGGCCGGCGCCTTCAAGCCCACGATGCGCGAGACCGACGCCGAGGTCGTGGCGCGTGCCTGCGTCTATGTCGACACGCGTGAGGGGGCCTTGGCTGAGGCAGGTGACCTGCTGCAGGCGCGCGACGAGGGCAAGTTCGATTTCGCCCAGATCAAGGGCGATCTCTTCGAGCTCTGCCGCGGCAAGGCCAAGGGCCGCAGCAGCGCGGAGGAGATCACGCTGTTCAAGTCCGCAGGCACCGCCATCGAGGACCTTGCCACGGCCATCATGCTGTATCAAAAGGCCCGCTGATTTCGGTGAAACGGGCTTTCCCTCCCCCTTGTGGGGAGGGATCAAGGGTGGGGGTACCGCGAGTCCGGTACTTGAAACTGAGCCTGTGGACCGACCCCCACCCCTGCCCCTCCCCACAGGGGGGAGGGGGGTAAAATGGATGGATTTATCGTTTAGGAACCGGACATGCCCGCCAACCCGATCTGCGTCGCCATCGACACGCCGGACCTCGACAAGGCCGTGGCGCTGGCGCGTGCGCTGAAGCCGCATGTGGGCTGGGCCAAGGTCGGCATGGAATTCTTCTACGCCCATGGCCTTGCCGGATATGCGCGCGTGGCGGAGACGGGCCTTCCCATCTTCCTCGACCTGAAGCTCCATGACATTCCCAACACGGTGGCCTCCGCCATGAAGGCGCTGATGCGGATCGCACCCCGGCCGGCCATCGTGAACCTCCATGCCACCGGCGGCTTCGACATGATGAAGGCGGCGGCGGATGCGGTCGCCGGCCAGTCCAAGCTGATCGCGGTGACGATCCTCACCAGCCTGTCGGATGACGACATCTGGGCGGCAGGTTTCGAGACGGCGAAGAACACCGAGGCCCATGCCCGCTCGCTTGCCGAACTCTCGAAGCGCGCCGGGCTGGATGGCGTGGTGTGCAGCCCGCATGACCTGACCGGCATCCGGCATGACCTGGGGCCGGACTTCCTTACCGTCGTCCCCGGCATCAGGCCCGCCGATACGGCAACCCAGGATCAGAAGCGGGTGGCAACGCCCGAGGCCGCCCTGGCCGCAGGGGCGGACATATTGGTGATCGGCCGTGCCATCACCGGGGCGGCGGACCCGGCCCGCGCGGCACAGGACATTCTGGCGGGCCTCCATGCCGGCTGAGGTCAAGATTTGCGGCCTCTCGACGCCTGAGACGCTCGATGCCGCCCTTGACGCTGGGGCAGAGCTCGTGGGGCTGGTGTTCTACCCCCGCAGCCCGCGCAACGTGTCGCTGGCGGAGGCGGCCGCCCTTGCGGCGCGCGCGCGCGGCCGCGCGAAGATCGTGACGCTGGTGGTCGATGCGGATGATGCGCTGCTGGCCGAGATCGCTGCCCAGGTCGATCCGGACCTGATCCAGGCCCATGGGTCGGAAAGCCCGGCCCGCGTCGCCGAAATCACCCGGCTGACGGGAAAACCGGTGATCAAGGCCATTCGCGTCAGGGACTGGTCGGACATCGCGTCCGCGGCGGATTACTCCGGCGTGGCGAGCTTCATCCTTTATGATGCCAAGGCCCCGGAAACGCTGGGGAATGCCCTGCCGGGCGGCAACGGCCATGCCTTCGACTGGGGCCTCCTGGATGGCAGCCCGCGCCCGGCCTTCATTCTGGCCGGGGGGCTCAACCCCGAAAATGTCGCAGCCGCCATCCGGCTCACCGGCGCGCCCGTAGTAGACGTGTCATCGGGGGTGGAATCCAGCCCCGGCGTCAAGGACATAGGCCTCATCCGGAAATTCATTGAGGCGGCGAAGGCCGCCCGCTAGAACCGGGCCAGCATTCGAGAAAAGGCGGCAAAGCCACATGAACGTCACACCTCCCAATTCCTTCCGCACGGGTCCGGACGAGAACGGCCTGTTCGGCATCTATGGCGGCCGTTTCGTGGCCGAAACGCTGATGCCGCTGATCCTCGAGCTGGAACAGGCCTACAAGGACGCGAAGGCCGACCCCTCCTTCCAGACGGAGCTCGACTCCTTCCTCGAGCATTACGTGGGCCGCCCCAGCCCGCTCTATTTCGCCGAGCGCATGACGGAGCACCTCGGCGGCGCGAAAATCTATTTCAAGCGCGATGAGCTGAACCACACCGGCGCCCACAAGATCAACAACGTCATGGGCCAGATCCTGCTCGCCCGCCGCATGGGCAAGAAGCGCATCATCGCGGAAACCGGTGCGGGCCAGCATGGTGTGGCCACCGCCACCGCCTGCGCCCGCTTCGGGCTCGAATGCATCGTCTACATGGGCGAGGTCGACATCGAGCGGCAGAAGCCCAACGTGTTCCGCATGATGCTGCTGGGCGCCAAGGTCGTTCCCGCCAAGTCGGGCTCGCGCACCTTGAAGGACGCGCTGAACGAGGCGCTGCGCGACTGGGTGGCCAATGTGGAAGATACCTTCTACTGCATCGGCACGGTGGCAGGTCCGCACCCCTATCCCGAAATGGTGCGCGACTTCCAGTCGGTCATCGGCCGCGAGACGAAGGAGCAGATGCTGAAGCGCGAAGGCCGGCTTCCGGACTCGCTGGTGGCGGCCATCGGCGGCGGCTCCAATGCCATGGGCCTGTTCCACCCCTTCCTTGACGACAAGAGCGTGGAGATCATCGGTGTGGAGGCCGCGGGCCACGGGCTTGAGACCAAGACCGGCCATGCCGCCTCGATCACTGGCGGCAAGCCCGGCGTGCTGCACGGCAACCGCACCTATCTGCTGATGGATGACGACGGCCAGATCATCGAGGGCCATTCGATTTCGGCTGGCCTCGACTATCCCGGCATCGGGCCGGAACATTCATGGCTGCATGACATGAAGCGCGTGGAATATGTCTCCGCCACCGACAAGGAGGCGCTCGAGGCCTTCCAGCTCTGCTGCAAGCTTGAAGGCATCATTCCGGCCCTCGAGCCCAGCCATGCGCTGGCGCATGTGATGAAGATCGCGCCCTCGAGGCCGAAGGACCATCTGATGGTGATGAATCTCTGCGGCCGCGGCGACAAGGACATCTTCACGGTGGCCGAGGTTCTGGGAGTGAAGCTGTGACGACCCGCATTGACCGCCGCTTCGCCGCCCTGAAACAGGAGGGCCGTGCTGCCCTCGTGACTTTCGTCACCGCGGGCGATCCTGATTACGATACCTCGCTCGAGATCATCCGCGGCCTGCCGAAGGCTGGCGCCGACGTGATCGAGGTCGGCATGCCCTTCACCGATCCGATGGCCGATGGCCCGGCGATCCAGGCCGCGGGGCTTCGCGCGCTGCACGCCGGCCAGACGATGAAGAAGACGCTGCAGCTCGTCACCGATTTCCGCAAGGCCGACCAGGACACGCCCATTGTGCTCATGGGCTATTACAACCCGATCTATGTCTATGGCGTGGAGAAGTTCCTGAAGGACTCCAAGGCCGCCGGTGCTGATGGCTTCATCATCGTCGACCTGCCGCCGGAAGAGGACCAGGAATTCTGCATCCCCGCCCTCGATGCGGGCATGAACTTCATCCGCCTCGCCACGCCGACGACGGATGACAACCGCGCGCCGAAAGTGTTCCGCAACACGTCTGGCTTTGTCTACTACGTCTCGGTGCTCGGCATCACCGGCACCAAGGCGCCGGACCTCAAGAATGTGCAGGCCAACGTCAATCGCCTGCGCAAGCACACGGGGCTTCCCATCTGCGTGGGCTTCGGCGTCAAGACGGCGGAGCAGGCCCGCCAGATCGCCAAGGATGCCGATGGCGTTGTCGTCGGTTCCGCCCTGGTGAGCGCGGTGGAGAAGAGCCTCACAAATGCCGGAAAGGCGACCCCAGATACGGCCAAGGCCGTGCACACGCTCGTGGCCGAGATCGCGCAAGGCGTGAGGAGCTAGGCCGCACCATGAACTGGATCAAGAACTTCGTCCGCCCGAAAATCCGCTCCATCCTCGGCACCGACAAGCGCGAGGTGCCGGAGAACATGTGGGTGAAGGACCCTGAGTCCGGGCAGATGGTGTTCTACAAGGACCTCGAGGCCAATCAGCATGTGATGCCGCAATCAGGCTATCACATGCGCATGCCGCCGGACGTGCGTCTCAGGTCCATGTTCGATGATGGCGCCTATGAGAAGATCGCCATGCCGCAGGTGCCGGCCGATCCCCTCAAGTTCCGCGACGAGCGCAAATATGCCGACCGCATCAGGGAAGCCCGCACCAAAAACGGCGTGGATGATTGCATCCAGGCCGGTGTTGGCGATCTCGACGGCTTCCCCGTGACGATCGCGGTGCAGGATTTCGCCTTCATGGGCGGGTCGCTGGGCATGGCGGCGGGCGAGGCCATTGTCACCGCCATGCGCAAGGCCGCCGAGCAGAAGACGCCCTTCATCTTCTTCATCTCGTCGGGTGGAGCGCGCATGCAGGAGGGCGTCCTCTCCCTCATGCAGATGCCGCGCACCACGGTCGCCGTACAGGAACTGCGCGCCGCGAAGCTGCCCTACATTGTGGTGCTCACGCATCCCACCACCGGCGGCGTCACCGCCTCCTATGCCATGCTGGGCGATGTGCATGTGGCAGAGCCCGGGGCCTTGATCGGCTTTGCCGGACAGCGCGTGATCGAGCAGACCATCCGCGAGAAGCTGCCGGAAGGGTTCCAGCGCGCCGAATACCTTGAAGAGCACGGCATGGTCGATATCGTCGTGCACCGCCACCAGATGCGCGACACGCTTTCCCGCATGGTGCGCATGCTGATGAAAGCCCCCTCACGCGAGGTGCCTTCGACCGCGCTCGTTCCCGTCCAGGGCTGATCACGTGGCTCTGAGTGATGCCATCCTGACGCGGCTGTTGTCGCTGCATCCGAAGATCATCGATCTGAGCCTCGGGCGCATGCAGGACATCCTGCAGAAGCTCGGGCATCCGGAACGCAAGCTGCCGCCCGTCATCCATGTCGCCGGCACCAATGGCAAGGGCTCCACCGTGGCCTATCTCCGCCATATCATGGAGGCGGCCGGCCTCAAGGTGCACGCCTATACCTCTCCCCATCTGGTGAAATTCCATGAGCGCATCCGCGTGGCGGGCGAGCTCATTTCAGAGGCTGACCTTTCGGCGCTGCTGGAAGAGTGCGAGCAGGCCAATGGCGGGGAGCCCATCACCTTCTTCGAGATCACCACCGCTGCCGCCTTCCTCGCCTTCAGCCGGACTCCCGCCGATTATCTCATTCTCGAGGTGGGCCTCGGCGGCAGGCTTGACGCAACGAACGTCATCGACAGGCCGGAACTCTGCGTCATCACCACCATCGATTATGATCACCAGCAGTATCTGGGCGATACGCTCACCCTCATCGCGGGGGAGAAGGCGGGCATATTGAAGCGCGGGCGTCCCGCCATCATCGGGGCGCAGCCCGACGAGGCGCGCGACGCGATCGCGCGGGTGGGCGAGCGCGTGCGCGCGGAACTCCACATCGCCGGCCAGGACTGGCAGGCCTATGAGCAGCACGGCCGCCTCGTGTTCCAGGATGAGGCCGGCCTTCTCGACCTGCCCATGCCGCAACTCAAGGGCCGCCACCAGATCGACAATGCGGGCAACGCCATCGCGGCGGTGCGGCGCCTGAACGATCCGCGGATCGGCGATGTTCACATCGCCGAGGGCGTCAAATCCACCTCCTGGCCCGCGCGCATGCAGCGGCTGGGGCAGGGCGCGCTGACAGCAATGGTGCCCGCGGAGGCCGAACTCTGGCTGGACGGCGGGCACAATCCTTCAGCAGGCCGCGTGCTGGCCCAGGCCTTCTCGGAATTGAACGACAGGCATTCGCGCCCCTTGGTGCTCGTGTGGGGCATGCTCAACACCAAGGATGTGGGAAGCTTCATCGGCTGCTTCGCCGGGATCGCCAGCCGGGTGGTGACGATCACCATTCCGGAGGAAGAGAATGCCGTGCCCGCGGAACGGCTCGCCGAAGCAGCGCGCGCCCATGGGCTGCCTGCAGAGACGGCGCAGGACCTCGAGGCCGCACTTCGGCAGGCATCCCTTTCCGTGCCCGCGCCCCGCATCCTGATCTGTGGCTCGCTCTATCTTGCAGGGCGCGTGCTGGCAACGCATGCAACAGAAGAGATGACGAAAGTCTCAGGCGCTGGACGCCGCTGACTCCGGCCAGAATACATCTCTGGCGTGAAACATTACAAAGTAGACAGTAAACGATTATACGTAAGCGCAACGCCGACCCCATTCTAGCGCGGCCGTGCTCGGCATGAGAGAAGCGGATCCAATTTTGGATTGGGTTTCTGATCATGGCATTGGACGGCAAAATGGACGCCCAATTGGACTTCTCATCGACTGGGCGGGTGTCGCGTCTCGAGGTTCTGGATGGGCCGACCGGACGCAAGCAGCGGAGCGAGACGGAA
>NZ_JBIICB010000176.1:0-9099 GCF_044239095.1 Aestuariivirga sp.
GGACTGGCGTGCGGCGGCGACATCCTCAGAGGCGGCATCGACCTGCACGCCCTCAGCACCGCTTCGCGCCGCGTCGCGCGGTTCGCCGGCGACCATCACGGCAACGCCCAGCGCCTGCGCCGGGGACGTCACGTCCTTTGCGGCGGAGGCTGGCAAAAGCAGGCTTGCCACGTCGCCAGCCTCGCATGCCGCCTTCAGGCAGGCGAGGATGTGTGGTGCGGCGGCATCTTGCGGGGCGACAAGGAAGAGACGGGGTGTCAGGCTACTTTCTCCTGCTCGGCAGTCCAGCGGCCGGAGGCTGCCAGTGCGTTCATCTTCGCGCGGTGGGCGAGGGCGCGCTGGCCTGCGGCCACATTCTCCGGTCTTCCGGCCCAGGCCTTCAGTGCGTCGGCCTGAAGGGCACGGCCATAGGAGAAGGTGAGCTTCCAGGGCAGGGGGCCTGCCGCATTCATCAGATGAAGATGGGCTGTCGCATCCTCGCCCGACTGGCCGCCGGAGAGGAAGGCGATGCCCGGCACGGCACCCGGCACGCAACGCTTGAGCACCTTCAGCGTCTTCTCGGCCACTTCCTCGCGGCTAGCCTGCGTGGCGCATTTCTTGCCGGAGATCACCATATTGGGCTTGAGGATGATGCCCTCAAGCGCAACGCCTGCGAAATAGAGTTGCTGGAAGGTTTCCTTCAGCGCCCATTCGGTGGCTTCCATGCAGCGGTCGATGGTGTGCGCACCATCCATCAGCACTTCCGGTTCCACCATCGGCACGATGCCGCCCTGCTGGCAGATCGCCGCATAGCGGGCCAGTGCATGGGCATTGGCGCTGATAGCGTTGTGGCTGGGGATCGTGTCGCTCACATCGATCACCGCGCGCCACTTGGCGAACTCGGCGCCGAGCTTGGCATATTCGGCCACGCGCTCGGCCAGCCCGTCGAGGCCTTCCGTCACCGTCTCGCCGGGGCAGAAGGGCAGGGGCTTCGGCCCCTTGTCGAGCTTGATGCCGGGAACGGCACCCGCAGCCTTGATGATGTCGACCAGTGGCGTGCCGTCGGCGGCCTTCTGGCGCAGCGTTTCGTCGAACAGGATGACGCCGGAGATATAGCTCTTCATCGCGTCGCCTGAGCGGAACAGCATCTCGCGGTAGTCGCGGCGGCTGGTCTCGGTCGACTCGAGCTTGATCGATTCGAAGCGCTTGGTGATCGAGCCCGTGGATTCGTCCGCGGCGAGGATCCCCTTGCCCGGCGCCACCATGCGGTTGGCAATGTCGTTCAGCTTCTCGATGTTCATGTCCTTACCTCCAATGCCTTGACGCCGGGGAGCGGCTTGCCCTCGAGCCATTCGAGGAAGGCCCCGCCAGCTGTTGAGATGTAAGTGAAGTCCTGCGCCACGCCCGCATGGTTGAGGGCTGCCACCGTGTCGCCGCCGCCAGCCACGGAGACGAGCTTGTTGGCCTTCGTCCGCGCTGCGGCGTGTTTTGCCACGGCAACCGTCGCCTGGTCGAAGGGCGCAATCTCGAAGGCGCCCAGAGGGCCGTTCCACACGAGCGTGTGCGCATCGTCGATGGCCGAGCGCACCCGGTCCACCGACATGGGCCCCACGTCCAGGATCATGCCGTCGGCGGGAATGGCATCCACGCCATAGTCATGCGATTGAGCGCCCGCCTTGAATTCCTTCGCCACGATGCCGTCGATGGGCAGGATGATGGCACATTTGGCGTCTTCTGCCTGCTGCATGATGCGCTGCGCTGTGTCGATGAGGTCCCTCTCGGCCAGCGACTTGCCCACGCCATGGCCCTGCGCCAGCAGGAAGGTGTTGGCCATCGCCCCGCCGATCACCAGCGCATCGACCTTCTTCACGAGATTGCCGAGCAGGTCGAGCTTGGTCGAGACCTTGGCGCCGCCGACGATGGCGATCACCGGGCGCTTCGGCGTTTCCAGCGCCAGCTGCAGCGCCTTGAGTTCCGCCTCCATGGCGCGGCCCGCATAGGCGGGTATCACATGCGCAATCCCCTCGGTGGAGGAATGCGCGCGGTGGGCAGCGGAGAAGGCGTCGTTCACATAGATGTCGCCGAGCGAGGCGAGCATCCTCGAGAAGCCTTCGTCGTTCTTCTCCTCGCCGGCATGGTAGCGCGTGTTCTCCATCAGCACGCATTCGCCGGGCTTCACATCCACCTGGGGTGCTGCCTGCCAGTCAGTGAAGATGAAGCGCACCGGCACGCCGAGGTGTTGTGAGAGTGCTTCTGCCACGGGCTTCAGAGACATTTCGGGCACAACCTTGCCCTTGGGCCGGTCGAAATGGGCAAGCACGATCAAGGCGCCACCCTTGTTCATGATCTCACGCAGCGTTGGCACCACGCGCTCGATGCGCGTGGCATCCGTCACCTTGCCGTCGCTGATCGGCACGTTGAGGTCGACCCGGCACAGCACACGCTTACCGGAGAGGGTGACATCATCGAGCGTGCGGAAGGCGGGCATGTATGCGTCTCCGATCAGGAAGAGATGACGTTAGCCGAAAAACTCAAATTGCGGTCATGCCAGTAAACCCCATCAGCTGCGTCATTCTGGCGAAAGCCGGAATGACGCTTTCTGTCAGCGCGATGATGCGCCGAAGCGGGACCCCAGCTTTCGCTGGGGTGACGGCGGGGTGTGGAAGGACGAGGCTGCGCCATGGCCGGCTTATTCCGCTGCCTTTACCACGGCTTCCGCCGTAATGCCGAAATGCTTGTAGAGCAGTTCCGCCGGCCCCGAAGCGCCGAAGCCTGTCATGCCGATGAAGGTCCCCTCCACCCCGATGAAGCGGTCCCAGCCGGTGCGCACACCCGCCTCGATGGCGATGCGGGTCTTTTCAGCACCCAGCACCTTCGCCTTGTAGGCCTTATCCTGGCGCTCGAAATTCTCCATCGACGGCACGGAGACGACGCGTGCGGGCTTGCCCGCCTGATCGAGCAGCGCCTTGGCGGCCATCGCGATCTCGACCTCGGAGCCCGAGGCGAAGATCACGACCTGCGCGGGCTTTTCCGATGGCGCGATCTCATAGGCGCCCTTCGCACAGAGGTTCTCCTCCGAGTACGCAATGCGCGCGGGCTTCAGCTTCTGGCGCGTCAGTGCCAGCACCGAGGGGCGGCTCTCGTCCTTCAGCGCCAGCTGCCAGCATTCTGCCGTCTCTACCGCGTCGCAGGGGCGGTAGACGGCAAGGTTGGGGATGACGCGCATGGCGGCCAGATGCTCCACCGGCTGGTGCGTCGGGCCATCCTCGCCAAGCCCGATCGAGTCATGCGTCATCACATAGATCACGCGCTGCTGCATGAGGGCGGAGAGGCGGATCGACGGGCGGCAGTAATCGGTGAAGACAAGGAAGGTGCCGCCATAGGGAATGACGCCGCCATGCAGCGCCATGCCATTCATCGCCGCCGCCATGCCATGCTCGCGAATGCCATAGTAGACATAGCGTCCACCATAGTCCGCGGCAGTGAGCGGCTTCAGCTCCTTCGACTTGGTGTTGTTGGAGCCCGTGAGGTCCGCCGAGCCGCCGATCGTCTCAGGGACTGCGGCATTGATCACGTCGAGCGCGTTCTGCGAGGAATTGCGCGTTGCAAGGGCCGGCGGGTTCTTGGCCAGCTCCTGCTTGTAGGCAGCGATCACCGCATCGAAATCTGCCGGGAGCTTGCCTGATGTCCGGCGGGTGAAATCTTCCTTCTTCGGCGAAGCGGCAAGCCGCGCCGTCCATGCCGCGCGGTCGGCCGCGCCACGGCTTCCCGCCTTGCGCCAGGCGTCCATCAAGTCGTTGGGCACCACGAAGGGCTCATAATCCCAGCCCAGCGCCTTGCGTGCGCCCGCGATTTCATCGGGGCCCAAGGGTGAGCCGTGCGAGCCGGAGGTTCCGGCCTTGGTCGGCGCGCCAAAGCCGATCACCGTCTTGCAGGCGATCATCACAGGCTTATCTGATGTCTGCGCGGCGTTGAGTGCCGCGGCGATCTCCGCCGGGTTGTGGCCATCGCAGCGCGATACGGCCCAGCCACAGGAGGCAAAGCGCGCGAGCTGATCCGTCGAGTCCGTCATCGACAGCTTGCCGTCGATCGAGATGCCGTTGTCGTCCCACAGCACGATCAGGTTCTTGAGCTTGAGGTGGCCAGCGAGCGTGATCGCCTCCTGGCTGATGCCCTCCATCAGGCAGCCGTCGCCCGCCAGCACATAGGTCTTGTGGTTGACGAGTGCGTCGCCGAACGCAGCGTTGAGGTGGCGCTCCGCCATGGCGAAGCCCACGGCATTGGCGATGCCTTGCCCCAAGGGCCCGGTCGTTGTCTCGATGCCGGTGGCATGGCCGAATTCCGGGTGGCCCGCGGTCTTGGAGCCGAGCTGGCGGAAGTTCCTGATGTCGTCGAGGCCCATGTCCGCATAGCCCGTGAGATAGAGCAGCGAATACATCAGCATGGAGCCGTGACCGGCCGACAGGATGAAGCGGTCGCGGTCCGGCCAGTGCGGGTCTGCGGCATCGAACTTGAGGAATTGCGTTAACAGAACCGTCGCCACGTCTGCGGCCCCCATGGGCAGGCCCGGATGGCCGGAATTGGCCTTTTGCACCGCATCCATGCTGAGGGCGCGGATCGCATTCGCCATGGAGCGTGTCTGTTCGGGGGAATGAAGGGTCATGCGCGGCGGTTCCTTGGGTCTGAAACGCGGGAATTGGGGCTCCTGATAGCGGCTTGCGCGGTTGAGTCAATTGGAACCCGAGGCTGCTCCCGCCGCTCCGGCAGGCCGTTTCGGGGGCGTTGCGCTGGTGCCCGGTTCAGCCTATTGTGCGTAGCGGTAAAGGCTGGCAGATTTTGTAATCTTACCAGAGGCTTTGATGGCAGGCATTGAGAAATTGGATGAGGCATTCCAGCGCTTCGAGGCGGCCTTGCGCCGGTTTGAGGAGGCCGTGGGCAAGACGGCCGAGCGGAAAGCCCGCATGGCGGAACTCGAAAGCGAGGCCGAATCCCTGCGCAAGGACAAGGCGCAGCTTACGCAGGAGCTCGAGCTCGTGCGCAGCAAGGCCCACGAACTGGCAGACACGGGCAAGAATGCTGCCGGCAAGATCGATGCCGCCATGTCGCGCATCCGCGCGGTGCTTCATTCCAATGCGCCGGAGTAAGCCATGGCGCATGTGATCGTCGAGGTGAACGGCCGCCCCTACACGATGCAGTGCGCCGAAGGCGAGGAGGCGCATCTGCGCGACTTGGCGGTCCTTCTCGACGGCGAGGTCCAGCGGGTGAAGTCGAGTGTCGGCTCCGTAGGCGACATCCGCATGCTGGTCATGGCGGGGCTGATGGTTGCCGACCGGCTCTCCGAGGCGATCGCCCGCATCCAGTCCCTGGAGGAACAGGTGGCCGGATTGCGCGAGGCAAGGGCGGCGGCCCAGGCAGAGACGCAGAACCTCCAGTCACTGCTCAGCGTCAGGCTCACCGCCGCCTCACAGCGTCTGGAACTGCTGGCGCAGTCCCTGGGCAAATAGCCCGGTTGCAGCGCGCGGCGCGCCATCTTGCATGGACATCCGCCCCCGCCGCTCCTAAGTTAGTCCCCGGCGGGCTGCCCGGTGCGTGAGTGACATTTTTTCCCTGGGGCCTATGCGATTCTGAATGGGAGCTGTCCCTGGGCTTGGCCGTGGCCTCGCACAAACGGCGCCCACCTACAACTGTAGGGACCCGGGATCGTCAGTCACTCACGGCCCATGGTGGCTCGCCACGTGTTTTGTTTGAGGTTTCCATGGATGTCTCCGAAGTAAAGCGCAAGGCGCGCACGGCCGCATCGAAGCGCCGGGCGGAGGCCCATGAGCTTCTGAAGGATTCGGCCGGCATCGCTTTGGCGGAGCGCGGCCTCCCGGGAGGCCTAGGCCACAGACCCGGCATCGTCTCCGGCTTCATGCCCTACAAGAGCGAGATCACCACCATTCCCCTGTTGAGCCGGCTGCAGCGCGAGGGCTGGCAAACGGCCCTTCCCGTGGTCATGGCGCCAGGCGAGCCGCTCGTGTTCCGCGCCTGGGCTCCGGGCGAGCCGCTCGTGCCGGGCCTCTGGGACATTCCGGTTCCGCCAGAAACCGCGCCCGAAGTCATCCCCGGCGTGCTGCTGGTGCCGATGCTGGCCTTCGACCGGAGGGGATACCGCCTCGGCTATGGCGGCGGCTTCTATGACCGCACGCTTGAAAAGCTCCGGACCTTGAAGACAGTGGCGGCGGTCGGCGTCGCCTATCACGCGCAATTATCGGACGAGGTGCCCGTGGGGCCCCACGACGCGCCCCTCGACTATGTGATGACGGAGCAGGAAACCTTCGCGTGCGGCTGATCTTTCTCGGCGATGTCGTCGGCAGGGCGGGCCGCGACGCACTGGCGCGGGAGCTTCCCCTGCTGAAGCAGCGCTACCGCCCAGACCTCGTGGTGGTGAACGGCGAGAACGCCGCGCACGGCTTCGGCATCACCGAGGACATCTTCCTCGGGTTCCTCGCCGCGGGTGCTGATGCGGTGACCTTGGGCAACCATGCTTTCGACCAGCGCGAAGCGCTGATCTTCATCGAGCGCTATCCGAACCTGCTCAGGCCGGTGAACTGGCCGAAGGGCTGTCCCGGCCGGGGGTCGGCCCTGATCGACACCGCATCGGGGCGGCGCGTCCTTGTCATGCAGGCGATGGGCCGGGTGATGATCGAGCCGATGCTGGACGATCCCTTCCCCGCAGCCGAGCGCGAACTGGAGGCCTGCCCCCTCGGCCTTGGCTGCGATGCCGTGCTCATCGATTTCCACGCTGAGGCGACCTCCGAGAAGATGGCTTTCGGCCATTTCTGCGACGGGCGCGCGAGCCTCGTCGTCGGCACCCACACCCATGTGCCCACCGCCGACCACCAGATCCTTCCCGGCGGCACCGCCTATCTGACCGATGCCGGCATGTGTGGAGACTATGACTCGGTCATCGGCATGGAAAAGGCGGAACCCCTGCAGCGCTTCCTGAGAAAGCTGCCGGTTGAGCGGATGCGGCCCGCCGAGGGCGAGGCCAGCGTGTGCGGCGTTGCCGTGGAAACGGATGACCGGACGGGCCTTGCCACGATGATTGCCCCCATCCGCGCCGGCGGACGGCTGTCACAAGCCCGCGTTGCCGCTTGGGAAGCATGAGCCGGCGGACTGGCATGACGCGTTTGGCACGTTGCCAGTAGAAAAACTCTAGTGACGGGGACAAAAAAGCCGCTAGTATCTTTTGCAGCGCTTATAAAAAGAGCGGCCTTGCGGGTGTGACGAAGTCTGTTGCGCCGGCAGCCGCCGCCAAAAAAAGCGTCGATTATGGGGAGGAAAACAAGGGCCGTACCAAGCGCCACGCGTGGCGCGGGGCGGGCTTTATTCCTCCTGGAAAGATAACGCGCCGGCCTTGCCGGCATTCTGGAGGAAGCTCTCGTATGAAGAAATTCGCTACTTTGTTCGGCATGGCCCTTTTGGCCGGCACGGCGCTCTATTCCGTCAGCGCCCGGGCTGCCGACGAACTCACCATCACGTCCTGGGGTGGTTCCTACTCGGAAAGCCAGCGCAAGGCGTTCTACGAGCCCTACATTGCGGCCGGCAACAAGATCACCGAGGCTGAATACAACGGCGAAATCGCCAAGATCCGCGCCATGGTGGAAGCCAATGCCGTGACCTGGGACGTGATCGACGTCGACACCCAGACAGTGCTTGCCGGCTGCGCCGAAGGCACCTTCGAGACCATCGACTGGGCCAAGCTCGGCCTCGACCGCTCGAAGTTCATCGGCGGCGACGTGACGGACTGCGCCGTCCCGAACATCCTCTATTCCACCGTCGCAGCTTATGACACCTCGAAGACCCAGGCTCCCGCCGGACTTTTCGAGGCGCTGTTCGACACCACCAAGTTCCCCGGCAAGCGCGCCTTGCAGAAGAGCCCCTTCGTGAACCTTGAATGGGCCCTGATGGCTGACGGCGTTGCACCCGCTGACGTCTACACCGTTCTCGGCACCGATGAAGGTGTTGCGCGCGCGTTCAAGAAGCTCGACACCATCAAGCAGGACGTGATCTGGTGGGAATCGGGCGCCCAGGGTCCGCAGCTGCTGGCTGACGGCCAGGTGGTGTTCGCCACCTCGTGGAACGGCCGCTTCCACACCGCCATCAAGAACGACAAGAAGCCGTTCCAGATCATCTGGGACTTCCAGGCTCCGGATTGGGACTGGTGGACGATCCCGAAGGGCACGCCGAAGATCGAGGAAGCCTACCGCTTCATCGCGTTCGCGTCTGACCCGCAGCGCATGGCCGACCAGACGAAGTTCATCGCCTACGGCCCGGCCAACAAGGATTCCTCTCCGCTGGTCGACCCCGCAATCCTGCCGGACCTGCCGTCGGCTCCCGACAACCTCAAGACCGTGTTCTACCCGGATCCGCAGTTCTGGGGTGACAAGGGCGACGAGCTGCGTGAGCGCTTCAACGCCTGGCTCGCCCAGTAATCCGACGTTCATTGGGGGGAGGGGGTTCGTCCTCCTCCCCTTCACCTTTCATCCTGATATCGTTTCGCATCCAGGGGCGTTACCACCATGTCCATGGCCCAGGCTCTTCCCGATGATGGCGTGATGCGCGCCGCGGACGGCACCCCGCTCAAGGTGGCGCTGGCGCGTGCCGAACGGCGCGAGCGGCTGAAGGCCCTGGGGCTGGTGGCGCCGCTCTTCGCCTTCATCGTGCTCTCCTTCGTCGTGCCGATCATCGTGTATCTCTACAACGCCGTCTATGATCCGGACGTCGCGCAGACCCTGCCGCGCACCGTCGTGGCGCTCGAGACCTGGGACGGCAAGGAGCTGCCCGCGGAAGACGTCTTTGCCGCCCTGGCGTCCGACATGAAGGACGCGACAAACCAGCAGGTGGCCCTTGTCGGAAAGCGCCTCAACTATGAGATGTCGGGCATCCGTTCCAAGGTGATCAACACCGGCCGCAAGGTGAAGCTGCTGGAGCAGGGGCCCTACAAGGACGCCCTGATCGGCATGGACAAGATCTGGGGCAATCCGGAAACCTGGTCCACCATCAAGCGCTCCTCCTCTGACTGGACGCCCTTCTACATCCTTTCCATGCTCGACCTCCGCCAGAGCCCAGACGGCG
>NZ_JBIICB010000177.1:0-9083 GCF_044239095.1 Aestuariivirga sp.
CGCGGCGGCAAGGAAAACGCTTGCATCGTCCCCTCTGAATGTCCGGTCGCGCCCAAGCTGCGGGCAACATGTCCACGGCGGTGGAGCGCTGGCGCGCGAGGTCAATTGCTTGAGCATGATCTTATCGGAAGAGTGGTTTCTCGCAGGCTTCCGGCGTCGACTGGACTAATGGGCTGGGCCATTGCGATTGTCCTGCAATTGGCATAGCTTTAACGCGCTTGGGTAGTGTTGCACGTCAACCGTGGAGCGGTGATGCTTACAGTCTTACGCAAGTGCCTGATGTCCCTCGCCCTTGGATTGGCCACCTTGTTTGGGACACTATCAGTGTCCCACGCCCAACCATTGCCGGCCTATAATGCCTCGGCGGGGATGATGCCCATCGGGAAGGACCCTGAACGGCCCGATGCCGAGATTTTCCACATTGCCTACACCCTCAAGGGCGCGGATATCTCGAAGAGGCCCGTGACCTTCATCTTCAATGGTGGCCCGGGCGCATCAAGCATCTATCTGCATCTCGCGGCCATTGGCCCGAAGACCATCGCCACGGCAGGTGATGGCAGCTTTCCCACGGTGCCAGCGCGGTTGCAGGAAAATCCGGATAGCTGGATCCGCTTTACCGACCTCGTGTTCATCGATCCTGTCGGCACCGGCTATAGCCGCATGCTCCCGGGGGCGGATGGCAAGCTGCAGGACCCCGCTCCGTATCAGGGTGTTGTTGGCGATCTCGATGCCATTTCCGTCTTCATCCGCCAATGGCTGACGGTGAACAAGCGCTGGGGCTCGCCCAAGGCCATTGCGGGGGAGAGCTATGGCGGGCAGCGGGTCTCTGCCCTGTCACGTATCCTGAGCGAGCAATATGCAATCAATCTGAACTGGGCGATCCTGATTTCGCCAGCACTCTATCTTGATCTCGCTGACCCGGGTTACTCGCTCATCTGGCCGATGTCGCTTCTGCCGACGCAGGCCGCGATCGCCGCACATCATGGGCTGAGCACGATCAAGAATACTCCGGCGGATATCCAGACAGTCGAGGATTTCGCCATGACCGGCTTCCTGACCGGTCTTGCGGCGCTGGGCCGGGCCACTGCCGAACAGCAAGAGGCCTTCTATGCCAAGGTTGGCGGGCTGATCGGGATCGACCCCGTTGTCGTCGCACGCCATCAAGGGCGGGTCTCAGAGACCGTCTTCGCAGCCAGCCTTCTCGCGCGGAAGGGGCAAGTAATCGATACTTATGACGGCACCCAGGCGACGGACAACCCGCGGCCGCAAGAGCAAGGTATCGGCATATTCGACCGTTCGCTGACCATTCTCAGCGGCGTGCTGCTGGCCCCCTTCATGGACTATGTCCGTAATGATCTCGGCTTCGTCAGCAACCGGCCCTACATCCCGCTCGATATCGACGTGAGCCGCCGCTGGAACCGCGCTTCGACACTGGGCGGCCCGGATGATCTTGGTGTGGCGCTTGCCCAGAACCTTGATCTGAAAGCACTTGTCGTTCACGGCTATCAGGACTTGCAGACGAACTACCTGATGTCGCGCTACGTTCTGGAACAGGCGACGCGGGCACCCGCCGCGCGCAAGCGGCTTTTCTTTGGCACATATATGGGTGGCCATATGTTCTATCTTCGCACCGCGAGCCGCGCGGAGTTTGCTAAAGATGTGCGCAGTTTCTTCGAAACTCCGCCGTAAGCTCATGACGTGAACAGCCACGGGGGGCGTCAGCTGTGGTATTCCAGCCTCTCCCGGAACTTGGGCGCTTCTCGAAGTTCAGCGCCACAACGTTCCGGCAAGATCATGCTCATGCGATTGATCTTGCGCGCTTTCCTTTTGACCAGGTGATTTCACCTGGCCGGAACGCGCGCGAGAGTGGCGGGCAGCCGGTTGAGATCCGCCCCCAATTCTCACCGTCATGCCAGCGAAAGCTGGGATGACGGCACGGTCGGAACGCAATTCTTCCAGTGATCTCAACTGATAGCATTTCAGCAGTCTTCTCTTTCCAAAGTCCGAGCTTCTGGAAGGCCCGATGCAATGGCTGCGCGCAACTCGGTCAGCTTGGTGTTCCCTGCAATGGCATACCCAATTTACTCTCCGCTCAGAGAAGAAGGTTATTGCTGGTTGGTGGGAGCCACGTCGTGTAGGCGAATGCTCCTTAAGTCAGGAGCTAAAGACTCCAGAAGGGAAGGGGGCTTGCCGCCAGAATGCGGTTCTGGCTTACCTGGTTCAGCAATGGACCGAGGCGGCTTGGCCCGCCCTCATTGGCTTACGACAGTAATTCTATCGTAATCTGACTTACCCAAAGCCTATCTGTGGGATACGGGAACGCGGCTTAGAGCCTCTAGGCTAGATGAAGGGGCTTACTCCTCTGAACAAAACATAGAGCCAGGAAATGGATGCAAATTGGGACGAATACACCCTGTGCGTAGCGCCACGGCCGCTTATCGATTATGCTTGTTTTGCGCGCTGGATGGGGGTTGCTGGGAAATGGCAGGATTGACGAATCTCGTGAAGAATATGCGCTCAACCTGGCGCGACTGGCGGCAGGCATCATACTGCTTACACAGCGGCCTTCATCTGCAGGGTCCAGGCGGTCATTCAGGCCGTCGCGGCGGCAGGCTTGCGGCAGTCGAGACGACAGGGCGGTACAGAACATGCTCATGTTGAAGGCAGGACGGGCATGAGAAATTCCGATGGTCCGCTGGCTTTGCGTCAGATTTTCTGGGAGTTTCTCGTTATCGGCGCCACAAGCTTCGGCGGCGGAGTTGTCGCATATGAGAGGCTTCACCTGACGGAGAAGTGCCGATGGGTAAGCGAGGATGAATTCAACGCCATGCTTGCCATCAGCCAGACGCTTCCCGGCTTGAACGCCGTCAATCTCGCCATTCTCGCGGGAGACCGCCTGCGCGGAACCTTGGGTGCGCTCGCCGCCGCCTGCGCTCTGCTGCTCCCCGGCTGTGCCTTCGTGCTGGCCGCAGGCCTGTTCTATTTGCGGCATGCTGACAACCGGTGGGCTGCCCTTTTCATGGCCGCAGCCTCCGCTGCGGCAACCGGGCTCCTGTTCTCTGTCGTCTGCAAGCTTGGTGGCAAGGGTTTCTTCTCACCGCGCTACCTGCTGATCGTCATAATTTCGCTTTCGCTGGTGAGCTTCGTGCGGGTACCGCTTCCACTTCTGCTGGCGATCGTCGTTCCCGTGTCGCTTTATCTCTATCGTCCAAGCCGGGGAAAGGGCGGCGATGCTCGTTAAGCTGGCCCTGACCTTCCTGATCTTCTCCGTCTTTGCGGTGGGCGGCGGCAGCGCAGTGCTGGGCGAAATGCAGTATAGCCTCACGGCCGAATACGGTCTCTCTCCTGAAGATTTCTTTGACCTTTACAGTATCGGTCAGATTGCTCCCGGCCCCAATATGACGATGGTTCTGGTCCTCGGCATGCAGATTGCCGGAGCGCTGGGTGCGCTCGTGGTAGGCTTCGCCTTTTTCGTTCCATCAGGTGTTCTGTGCTTCTGGGTCGGCAGACTGTGGAACAGGATCGGCGAGTCGCCATGGCGCCGCGCCGTGCAGAACGCCTTCGAGCCGATTTCGGTGGGTCTCATGTGTTCCGGTGTTTATGCGCTGGGCAACACCGCTCTCTCGGGGCCCACGACCATAGCCCTGGCGGTTGCCTCCTTCGGCCTCGTGATGCGGAGCCGGATCAACCCGGTGTTTATCATCCTCGGCCTGTCGGGTATCGGCGCCGCGGTTCAGCACTTCACTCCGTCATGAGGAACGCCATGGGCGCGAGCATCCATCTGGGAAGCAAAGGGCTCTCCATCGCAGAGGCACTTGAACTGTTGCGGCTGACGATGCCGCCCGCCCAGCGCAGCCTCAGCTGGTGGTGCGACATGGACTATGCGCTGGCCGCAGCGCATCTGATCGATCTCTCCATCACGGGTGAGATCGATACGGATATCGACACCGTGACCCGCAGGGGGATCTCCAGAACAAACATGGCATCCACGGCCGCGCTCGCGACCCTTGGGCGGTACGGCGGAATTGTTCGAACTGACGTTGTCATTGAAGACATTGTCAGCCGCATCGGAGATCTTCGCGCTGGCATCCTCGCCACGTTGCAGCGGAATGAGGCCATCCGTGTTCGTGGAGAGAAGGTCGCATGGGGCTTTCTGCAACAGCAGGTGGACATCGCCAATGCGCGCGAGGTTGCGTTGCTCAAGGAGTCCCTGATCGGATTGATCGAAGGTGATGCGCTGCCTTCACCCGAGGAGGCAGCCTTGATCTCGGTGCTGCAAGCCTCTGGCATCATCGCCGATGTGCTGGGTGTCGCCTCGCCGCGCCCTTGGCTTGACCGTCATAGAAGCCGGATCCAGATGCTCCATCGCATGGATCTTGTCGGGCAGACGGTGTCTGCCACAATCAATGGGGTGAGGGGGCGGCTCCATGCCTATGTGCTGGGAGCCCAACCCGAGACTGGAGGAAAGAGCACGCGTTCCGGCGCGTTGTGGGAATGGCGCGTTTTCTGGCCGGCGGAGGACAGCGTTACCCTTCCGGAGGCACTTCCCCTCATCGGCCGCGGTCATGATGCAGGCGAGGAGGTGAACGCAGACATCTATCTCTTCCTCAGCGGCAAGCGGGACAACATCAAATTTCGTGGCAAGGGTCTCAAGGTGAAGCCGGTGATCGAGGCCTTCGACGAGTTCTGTGCCTTCGGGGCCAGCGGCAAGGTCGGTTTTCCTGTGCGGGCCGAAACGCTCTCCGGCATCTTTCCGCGCTTCAACGAGGTTCGGGTAAAACTCAGAACGCGCGATCAGATGCTCTCCGCGCTCTCGGCAACCGGATACCGCCCGGGCATGATCGAGGTGCACAAGACCAGGCGGCAATACAACGCCATACTGGGTGTGAAAATTGAACTGGCGCAGATCAAAGTCAGCGGCCGGATGTTTCACTCTCTGTGCCTAGAGAGCAAGTTCCTGACCGCGCTGCGTGTTCTTTCGCGCCACATCGCGATCTCCGGCGGCATCGTGGGCGGCTACAGTGAATTTCTGGAGCGGGTATCGCTAAGCAGAGGGTGAAGCGGCTACGGCACCGGCGCATTCTCGCAAGGCGTACCCTTGGCGACGCGTGCTGTCGTGGCGAAGATGCCAATCGCGATCATCCGCCATTCACCATCCGCATCGCGCTTGAAGGTGGTGATGCCGGGGCGCATTTCAGGTACGATGCCTTCGCCGTCGATCGTCAGCGTCGGGTCGTCTGTGTCGTTTCGAACCACGAGCAGGTCGCCGGATCTAATGGCCTCGACGTTCTTCGGCTCATAAATCTTCTTGATCTTGGCGCGCACCGCTCCGCTGCCCGTCTTGCGCTCTCCACTTGCAAAAATGTACTGAAATCCCTCGCCTTGCACGGATTTCTCCGTTCCATCGAGTGACGCATTCTGGATCTTCGAGATCATTTCATTCGCCAGCGCGATATCCTCGGGCTTGAACGCCGTTTTCTGCGATACGTAATTTGGATCGGCGCCACATAGCATGGCTTTCGGAAGGTCGAAGTCGGCATAGGAAAAGATCTTCCACATGCCTGCCTCAGCCTGCCACCGCATGACGGCGATTCTGGGCTTGCTCTCCCCACTCATCACCACACCGGCACGCAGCGTGGTCCGGTTCGGAAGGGCAATGTTGTAGGTCAGCACGAGCGTCCCAGGGCCGGAATGCGTGGCAGCGATATCTGTGATCGTAAACTTGTCGATGTAATGCGGAAAGAAAGTCGCCTTGGTGAGGCCATGGTTGAGGCGGGAGCGCTGGATCAGTGCATCATCGTCATAAAGATCGTTGATCTGGCGCAGAACGTCAGGATCCACCTGATCTGGCGCCGGAATCCCGTTCTTGGCAGAGGCCGCGATGCGGGCGTGGACGGTGTAAACATCGGTGAGCAGCGACAAGCCAAAAATGTTCAGATCGTCCTTGGAGAGTGAATCGACCGCTGATGGCGGTGTGTTGATGGCTGCCATTGTGCCAGCACGTACCGGCGTGAGGCTAAACAGAACGATCAGCGACACAACGGCAACAAACAGGCTACTGCGCAAAGCAATCATGACATTCCCCTCTTGGTCCCAAAGTGACCGAAAAGAGACGCTACTGTAAGCAAGAGGCTTCGTCCAGCCACCTGAACTTGGTGAGTTACGGTCCGGCTGATCCATCAAGACCATGTGAAGCGACCGCACCGGTTTGCATTTCTGCTCCGGCCCCCAGCATGATGGGAGCAGCATTGCGGAGACAGGAGCGCCGTCAAGTGGCGGGCAGCATTTCGCTATATTCCCGTCCACTGGCAAGACCGCCCGAACCTTCAACCTTGGAGAGACGAACCCATTTACCGTCAATCCCGATTTGAAACCTTTGGGGTCCCTATGCGCCAGTTCGGATAGCCAAAGTTCTGAGGCCAGGCAAAGACCTCCTTGTCATTGAAGTAGACGATAGCTTTCAATTCAGGGAACTCGGGGTGTGGCGCCGCCACCGCTTTTGCCCATCGGCTGACGTATTCCTCGTCGCCCTCGTAGCCCAGTTCCGCCACAATGACAGGCTTGCCCAACCCGCTCACCAGCCGGTATCCGGGTTCGAGCGCCTGCTCAAAGGTCCTTTCACCGCCGAAATTTTGCTTATCATAGGGTTGATAGCCAAAAACCGACAATCCGATCACATCGACATAGTCATCGCCCGGGTAGTATTTCGCGAGGGATGCGCCACCCTTGGGCGACCAAACATAATCTGCATCCGGGAGATGCTTGCGGCACTCGGTGACGAAATGACGGTAAGCAAAAACATAGTCCTCTGGAGTCCAGACTGCCCATATGAACTTTCCAACCGCATCCTCCATTTCTTGCGCCCATCGAATGATGATGGGACTATTCAAGCGTGCAATCGATGAGCAAACTGTGTCGATATTGGCGTCGTATGCCCCAGCCTTTATCTCCTCCAGCAGTTTGCTTGAGTTCATGTGCCAGTTGGAAGCCCACGACCAAGGCTCAACGGTTATCATGAGTGTGCGTCCCCGCCTGTGTACGTAGGCGTCCACGATGGGCAGGGTCGACAGATCAACATCTTCCCAGGCCAGAAAGATGTGTTCGATTGCAACATTGCTCTCGCCACTAAAATCGCCATGAGGATCATACACGCCGAATGCGATTGATTTCTCTGTCAGAACCGGCCGCTTGGCTGCCGGTTGACCCTCGTCTGGCTCACCATCGTAAGGGAAGCCGAGCGGCACGCCGACCGCCCATGCTCCGCCGCCGATCAAGATGGAAGCTGTCAAGGCAATGAAAGCGTCCAACAGAACTCTCTTCGTGATCCGCATTTTACTGTCTCCATTGTGTACGATCATCGGGTCTATGCCGCAGCCAGGGGTGCCGATTATGTGTCTGTGGTCTCCGGCGCGTAGAGATGGGGGCAAGCAGCATTGCTCTAGCGTCCTGCTGTTCCGGCTTGCCGGACATCTTCAGAGCGCGAACGGTGGACGGGCTGCACAAGTGTGACGACCGAGTGCCGTTCGGGCTCAGCGGGAGCCGGTATAGAATGTCCAATGCTGGTGACTTGAAATCCGGCAGCGGCTGCGTCGCTGTGCAAAAATGCATTGCGAAGATCGACAAGGATCGGGCTTCGCATGAGGTGCCGCATTCGTTCCAGGGAAAGTTCAGAGATGCTCTCCCAATCGGTGACAACGACAGTGGCATCCGCATCCTGAACGCAGGCATAGGGGTCCTCGCAGAACACAACGTCGCGAAGCATTCCAGCAGCATTCGGAATGCCAACCGGATCATATGCGCGGATATGGATACCGAAGCGCTGCAGGGTCTCAATCAGTTGGATGGATGGAGCTTCCCGCATGTCATCAGTCCCGGCCTTGAAGGTCAGGCCCAGCACAGCGACGGTCTTCCCATTCCCCTCGCCGCCGAGGGCCTCCAACACCTTGAGACCCATTCTCCGCTTGCGCGCGGCATTGGCGGCGACCGTTTCCTCGACGATGCGCAGCGCCACACCGTGATCCTGCGCGGTTCGAAGGAGGGCCAGCGTGTCCTTTGGAAAACACGAGCCGCCATAACCGGGTCCGGCTTTCAAGAAGGCACTCCCGATGCGCTTGTCGAGACCAACACCGATTGCGAGTTCTTCGATGTCGGTTCCAACTTTCTCGCACAGGTCAGCCAGCTCGTTGATGAACATGATCTTTGTGGCAAGGAAGGCGTTCGATGCATATTTGATCAGCTCCGCCGTCCGGCGCTTGGTGACGAGGATGCGGACGTTGGCGCTGGCCATTGGCTCATAGAGTGCGAGCAGTGCCCTGCGGCTGAGCTCGCTCTCCGCTCCGATGACGACGCGATCTGGAGAAAAGAAATCGTCTATTGCGGAACCCTCCCGCAGGAACTCTGGATTTGAGGCGACTGCGAACGTGCCAGGCGGCCGTGCTGAGGCGATGATTCGCGCAACAACGTCTCCCGTCCCCACAGGGACAGTCGACTTGGTGACAACGACGGCGCCAAACTTCAGGAGTGGTGCGATATCCCGCGCGGCCGCATAAACAAAGGAAAGATCGGCATCACCCTGTTCGGCACGCGTCGGCGTTCCAACCGTGATGAACACGATGTCCGCATCCTGGACTGCGGCCACCAGATCTGTGGTGAAGGTAAGTCTTCCGCCAGCCTGATTTTGCTTCACGAGCGCTTCAAGGCCTGGCTCGTAAATTGGAAGAAGTCCGCAGTTGAGCCCGTCGATCTTGCGTGTGTCCTTGTCAACGCAGGACACCTTGTTCCCCCAGCTGGCGAAACAGCTTCCGCTCACCAGCCCGACATACCCCGTACCGATCACTGCAATGTTCAACTCTTTATGCACGATATGTATCTCCTCGCGAGTTGATGACCTAAGAACCTGAGTTCGATGGCAGCCATTGGGGATGGAAGCGGACTTTGCGAATGTCCGCCTTGCCAAGGCCTGCCCCGGTGATTGAGTAGGTTTCGCTGAACAGGCTGATGCGCCCAGCACCCCATGCCAGAGATTCGACGCCGGTCATCCCATTCCTGGCCCCTCCAATTCCCATGAGTGTGAACATCGCTAC
>NZ_JBIICB010000178.1:0-8938 GCF_044239095.1 Aestuariivirga sp.
TCTATGGTTTCACCTGTTCGCGTGCCAGCCGGTTGAGGGTCTGATAGTCGGTCTTGCCGGAGCCCAGCAGCGGAAGCTCTGCCAGAACGATGACGTTCCGCGGCACCATGAGCGCTGGTGTGTCCATAGCCCTGAGCGCATCGCCGGCCTTGCGCGCGTCGATCGCATTGTCGGTGGTGAACATCACCAGCTGCTCGCCCTTGCGGTCGTCCGGTACGGCCACAACGGCATGCTGTCCATCGGGCAGCGCTTGCGCCAGTTTCGTTTCCACCAGCGTCAGTGAGATCATCTCGCCTGCGATCTTCGCGAAGCGTTTCGCCCGGCCCAGAATAGTGATGAAACCATCATCGTCGATCTTCACGATGTCGCCTGTGTCGTACCAGCCATCGGGCGGCACCTCGATGACGCCGGGATTGTCGGCGCGCAGATAGCCCAGCATGATGTTGGGACCCTTCACATGCAGCCGTCCGCCTTCCTCGATTCCGGGAACGGGCTCGATCCTGTGCTGCACCTGGTCGAGAAGGCGGCCGACGGTTCCGGTGCGGAAGTGCATCGGCGTGTTGACCGCCAGAACTGGCGAACATTCTGTGGCGCCATAGCCCTCAAGGATACGCAGGCCGAACTTCTCCATCCAGGCTTCGCGCGTCTCGGGCTTCACCCTCTCCGCGCCGGCGACGACCAGGCGAACGTTGAAGAAGTCATAGGGGTGGGCGCTTCGTGCATAGCCCATGAGGAAGGTGTCGGTGCCGAAAAGCACCGTGGCATTCGTTTCGTAGCACAGCTCCGGCACCACCTTGTAGTGGAGCGGAGAGGGATAGAGAAAGGTGCGAACGCCGGCCAGCACCGGCAGAAGCGCGCCGCCCGTCAATCCGAATGCGTGGAACATCGGAAGTGCGTTGAACACCACGTCGGACGCGGTGAAGGCAATGCGGGCTGCTGCCTGGTAGCGGTTGGCATGGAGGTTCCGGTGCGAGAGAACGACGCCCTTGGGCAGGCCCTCAGAGCCTGAGGTGAAGAGGATGACCGCAGGCGCGTTGGGGTCCTGCCCAGCCCCGCCCATGCGCAGGGCGGTCTTGGAGAAGAACCGCGCAAAGAGGCCGTAGAGCTTGTCCTTGGCTGTCAGGCTTTCGCGCAGGTCCTCGAGGAAGATCACCTTGCAGCTCCGGCCGAGGACGGTCAGGTCCTCTTCCATGTTGCCCGCCTCGATGAACCGGCGTGATGTGACAATGGTCGAGACCTGTGCTGCTGCGCATGCCGCAGCCATGTTGACGGCCCCGGTGGAGAAATTCAGCATCGCAGGCACACGGCCGAAGGCGTGCAGCCCGAAGAGCGTGACGAAGCAGCCCGTGGCGTTGGGCAGTAACACGCCCACGTTCCGCTGACCCGGTGTCATTTCCGAAATGCGGCGGCCCAGGATGAAGCTGCCCATGACCAGCCGGTCATAGCTGGCCGGGTTGCGCTGAATGTCTTCGAGCACGGCGTGGCGGCGGCCATGGGTGTGGCGCGCATCGAGGAGGGCCTCGAACAAGGTGCAGTCGACGTTGGACGTGCGGAAGACCATGTCGGTCATGACATCGTAAAGCCGGTCCGCCTGGTGTTGACGGAGCTCCGCGCCGCGCATGCCGTCCGGCGCATCGAACTTGACGGGCGGCAGGAAGGTGATGGTGATCTTTGGAAACCAGCGGAGCCTCAGCTTGCCACGCATGCGCGAGAAGGGCGTGTAGAGCGCGCCGTCGATCCTGACGGGAAGAACCTTTGCTTTCGCCATCTGCGCGATCGCACCGGGGCCCTCATAGACCTTCATCAGCGCGCCCGTCACCGTCAGTCGGCCTTCGGGGAAGATCACGACCTTGCGGCCCTTCTTCAGCTCATCCACCAGAACGCGCAGCGCCATGGGGTTCGCCGGGTCGATTGGGATCATGTTGAACAATGAAAAGGACGGTCTCGCCCACCACTTTTTGGCCACGTGGCTGTTAATGGCAAAGCTGGCGCGCTCGGGCAGGAAGGCGGAGAGCAGGGGACCATCCAGATAGGAGCTGTGATTGGCGATGATCACCGCCTTTCTGCCAGCTGCGCGGAGGTTCTCCATGCCCTTCACCTCGACCCGGTAAAGCAAGCGGAAGAGCATGCGCGCGACACTTCCCGCCAGTTCCTGCGTCAGCAGCCGGGCCACGAACACCGAAGCGATGGCGTTGGCGAGGCCCAGGAGCAGGAAGAAGCCTTGCGGCGACATCACCTTGAGCAGCACCGCGCCGGCCACGGCAGAACCGATCATGAAGATGGCGTTCATCACGTTGTTTGCCGCGATGACCCGGGCCCGGCGATTGGGATTCGACCGGTGCTGCATGATGGCGTTGAGAGGAACCGCATAAATGCCGCCGAAGAAGGCGACGAAGAACAGGTCAACGCCTACGCGCCAGCCCTGCCAGTGGCTGAAGAAAGCTGCAACACCGTTGCCTGACGTTCCCGCCAGCGCCGCATTGACGCTTCCCGCTGCGAAAAAGAGGTCAAGCAGGAAGAGCGTCATCATGATTGAGGCAATCGGCACGTAGCGTGGCGATACCTCTCCCTTCAGCAGCGCATTGGTGAGAAGCGAGCCCGCGCCTATGCCGACGGTGAACAGACCGATGAAGGTGTTGGCCACGCCGTCATTCGCCAGCAGCACATCCCGCGTGAAGACGGGAAGCTGCGCCATGATGGCTGCGCCCAGGAACCAGAACCATGAGGCGCCGATCACAGACCAGAAGACGTCCTGCCTTTCCCGGGCGTAACTGAGAAGCTTCAGCGTCTGGCGCGGTACGTTCCAGTCAATCACGATGGAGCGGTCGCCTTGTGCGGAGGGCATCAGGAAGGCGCAACCAAGTGCCACTACGGCCAGTCCGATGATCGTGCTGGCAAGAAGGATCCTGCCCCAGTCTTCCAGCACCAGGAAACCGCCAATAAGCGTGCCCAGCAGGATCGTGACGAAGGTCCCGAGCTCGATGAGGGCATTGCCGGCGATGAGTTGATCCCGCCTCAGATATTGCGGCAGGATGCCATATTTGATGGGACCGAAGAACGCAGCCGTGGTGCCCGCGAGGAACAGCGCCGTCAGATGCATCCAGGGGTTCTCGAGCCAGAGCGACAAGGCCCCGAACACCATTGCCCCGAGGTCGAAGAGCTTGATCCAGCGGGCGAGGACCGCCTTGTCGTGCTTGTCGGCAAGTTGCCCGGCAATGGCCGAAAACAGGAAATAGGGCAGCATGAAGAGCGCCAGCCCAGCCTGCACGAAGAGCGTGGCGTCGAAGCCGAAACGCACCGCGAGGTCGAAGGTGATGAGGATGGCAATGCCGTTGCGGACCGCATTGTCGTTGAATGCGCTGATCGCCTGGGTCACGAACAGGGGCAGGAAACTCGGCGATTTGAGGATCGCGAACTGGCTGTGGGTCTCGTTGTTATCGCCGCTCATGTAACGGGCCTTTTCCGCGAGTCGAGGTTTGTGTCATGTCTGGCTTAAATATGTCAGACCTGTGGTGGATCAGCAAAGGCGGAAAAACTTATTGTGAAGACGCAATCCCAAACCGGGCCGGACTTCGGCCCGTAACGCTTCATGTCACTTCTGACAATTGGGAGATTACAATGAACCGCCTTCGCAACATTGCCGTCGCTGCCGCATTTGCCGTTTCGAGCTTGGCGCTGTCCGCCCAGGCCTATGCCGCCGACATCGTGGATACCGCTGTCGCTGCTGGCAGCTTCAAGACGCTGGTGGCTGCCGTTCAGGCCGCTGGTCTGGTCGACACGCTGAAGGGTGCAGGCCCCTTCACGGTCTTCGCCCCCACCGATGAAGCCTTCGCCAAGCTTCCCGCAGGCACTGTCGAAGACCTGCTGAAGCCCGAGAACAAGGACAAGCTGGTCGCGATCCTGACCTATCACGTGGTGTCTGGCAAGGTGATGGCCGCAGACGTCGCTGGCAAGGAGACCATGGCCAAGTCCGTGCAGGGTGGCGAGATCACCGTCAACGGCACCAATGGCGTGAAGGTTGACGGCGCAACGGTCGTCCAGGCCGACATCGTCGCCGACAATGGCGTCATCCACGTCATCGACGCGGTCATCATGCCGAAGATGTAACGGTCCAATTGCTGTAGCCGTATAGACGGCCGGTGCGGTTTCTCTGAACGCGCCGGCCGTTTTTGCGTTCAACCCGTCACCATTCGCGGTGTCATTTCGATCAGCGTCGGGCGCTCGGCCTTCAGGGCCGCGCCGATGGCCTCAGCCAGGGCTTTCAGGCTTTCCGGCTTCGCGGACTGGCAGCCATAGGCCCTTGCCAGCATCTGGAAGTCCGGGTTCTTCAGCGTCACTGCATTGGGCTGGATACCCTTCATCACCATGTCGTCGCGGATCTGGCCCAAGGCGTCGTTGTTCCACATCAGGATGACGAGGGGCAGTCCGTGCTCCGCCGCAGTGCCCAGTTCATTCACCGTGTATTGCAGGCCATAGTCCCCGATCATCACGGCGACGGGCGTCTCGCCTACGCCGAACTTCGCGCCGATGCCTGCGGGCAAGGCGAACCCCAGCGTCCCGAAGCCCACGGGATGAAGCCATGTCCGCGGTACCGAGACGGGAAAGATCTCGTTCGCCGCATAGGCAATCTGCGTCATGTCGGAGCAGATCACGGTTTCCGCCGGAAGAGCCTCGCGGATCACGCCCAGCACACTGGCCAGCATGGCGCGCAGCGCGTCTGGTTCACCAAGGTCGAAGCGCGCATGGGCCTCCGCGACCCGCTCCTTCATGCCGTGGGCGATGGCCTCCAGCGCCTCGCGCGCATCCCCCAGTATCGCGATATCGGCACTGTGCGGACGGCTCATGACGGAAGGGTCGATGTCGATGCGGATCAGGTTCTTGTCGATCACCACCTCGTCATTCCAGAAATCCGTCTCTGAAAGTTCGGATCCGGCGCAGAGAATGGCATCGCTTTCGCGCAACAGCCGCCATACGCCCTCGCGCCCCATGACGTAGCCGAGGCAGAGTGGATGATCGGATGGAACCGCACCCTTGCCGGCGGTCGTGGTGATGATTGGCGCCTTCAGCCTCTCCGCAATGGCAAGGGCGGCTGCGCCCGCATGAAGCGCGCCGCCGCCAAGGATGATGAGCGGCTTGTGCGCGGCGTTGAGCTTGGCAATGGCCTCATCGATCTGGCTTCGCGAGGGGGAGGCAACCCGGGGAAGACCGCGCGGCTCCCAACCTTCGCCTGCAGGTTGCTTCAGCAGATCCAGCGGAATCTCGAGATAGGCAGGCCGTGGGCGCTGGCTGGAGAAATGGGCGAAGGCCCGGGCGACCGCGTCGCGGACGTCCTTCGGCGTGTAGGCCCGCATGTGCAGGCCGGTGACCGCCGCCGCCGCCCCGCGCTGGTCGATCATCTCGTGAAGCCGTCCGCGCCCTTGTGACGAATCTGTGATGTCGAGGGTGGAGGAAATCACCAGCACATTGCTGGAATCCGACCATGCCTGGCCCATGGGGGTGAGGATGTTGGTGAGGCCTGGGCCGGTAATGGTGAAGCACACGCCGGGCTTGCCCGTGGCGCGGGCATAGCCATCCGCCATGAATCCCGCGCCCTGTTCGTGCCGCACCAGCACATGGCGGATCTTCGAACGCGGCAACGCCCGGTACATCTCGACGTTATGCACGCCGGGAATGCCGAAAATCGTATCGACACCATAGGCTTCGAGAAGGCCGACGAGTGCTTCGCCGGTCGAGAGTTCTGCACGCTTGGACATTGTCAGGCCGCTTTCGTTTCCGTTCCGGGAGGGTTTACCGCATGACATGCCACGAGGCTTCCCTCATGTTCAAGCAGGGCGGGGTTGATGGCCAGGCAGGGTTCAAAGCAGGATGGGCAGCGTGGATGGAAGGTGCATCCTGACGGCGGATCAATCGGCGATGGCATCTCGCCGCTGAGCACGATCCGTTCACGTTTGCGCGTGGGATCTGGCTGTGGCGTGGCCGAGAGCAAGGCCTTCGTATAGGGATGCTGTGGATTGCGGAAGATGTTGTCACGCGGGCCCTGCTCCACTGCGCGGCCGAGATACATGACCATCACATCATCGGCGATATGGCGCACGACCGAGAGGTCATGACTGATGAAGAGATAGGCCAAATTGTGCCTTTCCTGCAACTCGGCCAGGAGGTTCAGCACCTGCGCCTGGATCGAGACATCGAGCGCCGAGACGGGCTCGTCAAGCACCAGGACGTCAGGGTCCAGCATCAGGGCGCGCGCGATGGCGATGCGCTGGCGCTGCCCGCCTGAGAACATGTGGGGGTAACGGTCAAAATGTTCTGGCCTCAGGCCAACGCTCGCCATCATGGCGCGCGCCTTTTCGCTGCGCTCGCCAGCGCTGAGCCTGGTGTTTACCAGCAGCGGCTCCTCAAGCGCGTGACCGATCTTCTGGCGCGGATTGAGCGAGCCATAGGGGTTCTGGAAAACGATCTGCACCTTCGGCCTGAGCGCCTTCAGCGTTGCGGTGGAGGCGCCCACGATGTTCTGTCCCGCAATCACCAGGGATCCCGCCGTCGGCTCCTCGATCATGGTGACGAGGCGGGCAAGGGTGGACTTGCCACAGCCCGACTCTCCCACAACCGCCAGCGTCTTGCCGCGCGCGAGCGTGAAGCTCGCACCGTCGAGCGCCTTGAGCGTCGCAGGCCTAGCGAAGGCGCCGCGTCCGACGCTGTAGTAACGGGTGAGGCCCGTGGCGGATACGACGATGCTCATGCTGCCTGTCCCTTCACCCGCGGGTGATTGCGGGGAACGCCGTCCCTCAACGCGTAATGGCAAAGCGCACCGTCGACTCGCGGTGGCTTCGTGGTGCGGCAGAGTTCGGTGGCGAGCGCGCAGCGCGGGGAGAACAGGCAGCCCGAGGGCCTGTCGAACTGGCCTGGCACGACCCCGGGGATGGACGGCAGCTGCCGCCCGGCGGCTCGCTCGGGAAGGGCAGAGAGCAGGGCAGCGGTATAGGGGTGGTGAGGATCCCGGAAGAGGTCTCCCACCTTCTGCTCCTCCACCTTTTGTCCTGCGTACTGGACGCAGACCCTGTCCGCCGTTTCGGCGACCACACCCATCGAATGCGTGATGAGCACGAGACCCATGCCCGTCTCATCCTGCAGCTTGACCAGCAACTCGAGGATCTGCGCCTGGATCGTCACATCGAGGGCGGTGGTGGGTTCGTCCGCGATCAGGAGCTTGGGATTGCAGGCAATCGCCATGGCGATCATCACGCGCTGATTCATGCCGCCCGAAAGCTGGTGCGGAAATGCGGAGAGCCGCTGCTCCGGCGAAGGGATGCCGACGAGCGCCAGGAGTTCGGCGGCTCGCCGGCGCCTTTGCGCCTTGTCCATGTCGAGGTGAGCCTTCAAGGCCTCCATCAGCTGGAAGCCCACCGTGAAGCAGGGGTTGAGGCTCGACATCGGTTCCTGGAAGATCATCGCAATGTCCTTGCCGATGATCCTGCGCCGCTGGCGGGACGAAAGGTCCAGCAGGTTGTGGCCCTCGAAGCTCATCCTGTCTGCCGTCACCTTCGCAGTCCAGGGCAGCAGTCCCATGACGGCCAGCATGGCGACCGACTTGCCCGATCCGGACTCCCCGACGATCGCCAGCACTTCGCCCTTGTCCACGCTGAGCGATACGCCGTCCACCGCCCGGAAGAAGCCGGATGCCGTCCTGAATTCGACAGTGAGATTCTCGATCTCGAGCATCGCCATGGGGATCAACTTCTCCTCAGGCGCGGGTCGAGCGCGTCACGCAGACCATCGCCCATCAGGTTGATCGCAAGAACGGTGATGAGGATGGCAAGGCCCGGCATGGTGACAACCCACCAGGCGCGGGTCACATATTCGCGAGAGTCCGCCAGCATGGTTCCCCACTCCGGCGTTGGCGGTTGCGCGCCCATGCCGAGAAACCCGAGGGCCGCGGCATCAAGGATGGCACTGGAAAAGGACAGTGCAGCCTGGACGATCAGCGGGGCCATGCAGTTGGGCAGAATCGTGCGGAACATCATCCTGAGCCGGCCCACCCCTGAGACCCTCGCAGCCGTGACGTAGTCCTTGCTCATCTCGCTCATGACGGCGGCCCGCGTCAGCCGCACATAGTGCGGCTGCTGGATGAGGGCGATGGCGATCATGGCGTTGGTGAGGCTGGGTCCGAGCATCGCCACCAGCACAAGTGCCAGCAACAGGCTGGGGAAGGACATCAGCACATCCATGACCCGCATCACGGCATTGTCGAAGGCGCCGCGGAGAAAGCCCGTCAGAAGACCGAGCGTCACCCCGAGCAGCAGCGAAATCGTCACGACGATGACGCCAATGAACAAAGAATACCTGCTGCCGTAAATCAGCCGCGAAAGAACATCGCGGCCGACCGGGTCGGTGCCGAGAATGAAGCGCCAGTCTCCGCCCTCCTGCCACACAGGAGGCGTGAGGAAGGAATCGCGGTACTGCTCATGCGGTGCGTGCGGCGCCACCACATCCGCAAAGACTGCAAGCAGGATGACAAAGAGGAAGACCGCAAGCCCGAGGACCGCCCCCCGGTTCTCACTGAAATGGCGCCAGAACTCGGCCAGCAGTGCCGGCCTGCCGGGCCCCGGTGAACTGGTTGTCATGTCGATGTCGCTCATGCGCTCACCTCCTGTGCCGGATGCGTGGATCCGTGAGGCCGTAGAGCAGGTCCACGATCAGGTTCACGAGCATGACGACGGCGGCGATCAGCAGCAGGCCTCCCTGAACCACCGGATAATCGCGGCGCGCGATCGAATCGATCATCCATTTTCCGATCCCCGGCCAGGAGAAGATCGTCTCGGTCAGGATGGCTCCGGCCAGCAGAACGCCCACTTGCAGCCCAATGGTGGTGATGACCGGAATCATGGCATTGCGCAGGGCGTGGAGCCCCACGACCCTGAAGGGGGAAAGCCCTTTG
>NZ_JBIICB010000179.1:0-8933 GCF_044239095.1 Aestuariivirga sp.
CTCTCGCAGGAGAGTCACCACGCCGAGACGGGGCGAGGTCGCTTGATGCTGTTGCGCGGCTCACACGCGCGACAGTTCACTCCACCGTCACTGGCTTCGCAAGATTGCGCGGCTTGTCGACTTTGGTGCCGCGAGCGCAGGCGGTGTGGTACGCCTGCAGCTGCAGCGGCACCACGTCCAAGCGGGGTGACAGCGCGCCGTAGTTCTCGGGCATGCGGATCACGAGCAGGCCCTCGCCCGATTCGATGCGGGTGTCGGCACGCACTTCACTGAGCCTGCCGGCGGCGGGTGGCCTGTCTCTGACATCAAGGCGATGCAGGCAGAAGGGGTTCTCCTCCGTTGCCACTCCTTCGATGCGGCATGTGCCGCTCTCGACATCGAACATCGGCTGACGAAGCCGGCACATCCATGGACGAATGGCCAAGTCGAGCGAATGAACCGGACGATCAAGGAAGCGGCGGTCAAGCGCTATCACGACGAAGATCACGCCCAGTTCAGACAGCACCTTGACCACTTCATTGCCGCCGACACCTTCGGCCGCAGGCTCAAGACCCTCAAGGGGCTCACGCCGTACGAGTTCATCTGCAAACAGTGGACAAAACAACCTGAACGCTTCAGGTTCAATCCGACGCATCAAATGCCGGGACTAAACAGCAAGAGCCGTCGCAGCGGAAGGAACTGGAGCGGTTGGTTCGGGCGCGGGGCACGGGCCAGGCGCTGGTGCGCCGGGCGCGGATTGTTCTTGCGGCGGCGGAGGATTGGCGATGAAGAGATCGCCGATCTCGTCCGCCGCACGCTGAAGACAAAGCCTTCCAACGCGACGCATTGGTCGCTGTGCAAGATGGCCACAACCGCCGACCACGCACCATCCACCATCCATCGCATCTGGAAGGCCTTCGGCCTGCAGCCGCATGGGAGTGAGATATTCCAGCTGCCGGCCGATCCGCTCTTTGTGGAGAAGCCGCGTGACATCGTCGGGGTTTTGTCTCGCTCCACCCCAGCGCGCCCTGGCCCTATGCGTCGATGAGAAAAGCCAGATCCAGGCGCTTGACCGCTCGCAGCCGCTCTTGCCGAAGCAGCCTGGCCAGGTAGAACGGCGAAGCCATGACGACCGGCGCCACGGAACCACCTCCCTGTCCGCCGCACTCCACGTTGCCACCGGCACTGTCATCGGGCGTTGCTTCCCGCGTCACCGAGTTCCGCATACTCCTTGATCGGATCGAAACCCAAATTCCGCCCGATCTCGATGTTCACATCGTCATGGACAACGATGCCACCCACAAAACGCCGCTGAGCCGCAGCTGGCTCGTCAAGCGCCCACGCTGGCATGTAAACTTAACGCCAACCGGAGCATCCTGGATCAATCAGGTCGCGCGCTTCTTCGCCCTCATCACCAATGACTGCATCCGAAGAGGTATTCACCGCTCCACCGCCGCATTGCAAGACGACATCCTCACCTACATCAAAACACATAACGAAAGACCCAAGCCCTTCGGTTGGACAAAGTCCGCCGATGATATAATCGCCACCATCAAACGTTTCTGCCCCAGACAACATCGAATCACAGAAACTTCGAAAGCAGGACGCTAGTTTCGACGAGCATTCAAGTTCGAAAAGCCACGCCATTGCTATCAAACAAATGACAGTCCACTGGATCGAAAACCAGACTGATGGCCTCACCCATATGGCAGTCTTCATCTCCTTGCAGCAAGGCTGTCACGGCGCTTTCGCCGCCAAGCTTCGCTTCCACGAGAGTTTGGGAGCCAAGCCGCTCCACCAACTCTACAGCACCGGAGAACTGGCCCTTCTCGCCATGAGACAAGCGAATATTCTCAGGACGTATTCCCAGAGTCACATGGCCCCCGATGACTTGCTCGAAGCCGCCAGCATCTAACTGCAGCGTTCCGAAAGCAGGAGACCGAATAGATACAGAACCATTGCTGATTGCCACCACCTCGGTCGAAAAAAAGTTCATCCTGGGCGACCCGATGAAACCAGCCACGAAGACGTTCTTGGGCCTGTGATAGAGTTCAAGCGGCGGGCCGAACTGCTGCACCACGCCCCCGTCGAGCACGGCAATCCTGTCAGCCAGCGTCATCGCCTCCACCTGGTCATGCGTCACATAGATCATGGTCGCGCCGAGGTCCCGGTGCAGCTTGGCGATCTCAGCGCGGGTGCTGACGCGCAGCGCAGCATCGAGATTAGACAAGGGCTCATCGAACAGGAACACATCCGGGTTGCGCACGATGGCGCGGCCAATGGCGACACGCTGGCGCTGACCGCCCGAAAGCTGCGAGGGCTTGCGGTCGAGCAGGCTCTCCATTTTCAGGATGCGCGCCGCCTCCCTGACCTTCTTGTCGACAAGTTCGCGCGGCTCGCCCGCGATCTTCAGCCCGAAGCCCATGTTGTCGTAGACGGTCATGTGGGGGAACAGCGCATAGGACTGGAAAACCATGGCGATGGCGCGTTCCTTCGGCGACAGATCGTTGACCACCCTGCCGCCGATCGACAGCACTCCGGACGTTACATCCTCAAGACCAGCGATCAGACGCAGCAGCGTGGACTTGCCGCAGCCTGAGGGGCCGACGAAGACAATGAACTCGCCGTGTGCGATGTCGAGGTCGACGCCCTTGATGATGTCGACGTTGCCAAAACTCTTGCGGACATCCTTCAGCGACAGGTCAGCCATGTTCACGCTTCCTCGACAAAGAGGATTCCATTTTCGTCAACGCGCAGCGCAACGGGGTCGCTCACCTTGCCGATGAAGCGGCCTTGTTCGTCGTAATAAAGGAAGCCCATGATGAAGAGTTTCCCGCCGATCTCCAAAATCTTGCCTGCATAGCGCTTGCACGGATTGCGGCCATCGAGGAACGGCGCATCCGGCGTGCGCCAGGGTCCCAAATGGTGATCGGAGATAAGGTAGTGGCTGCCGGTGACAGGCACTTGCGGGTTCTTGCGGCGGTAGGCTTCTGACCAGTGCTCCGCGGCGGTGCAGAAGGTCATGTACCAGTGCTTGCCATGCTTGAACACCTGCGGCACTTCGAGCTGGCCGAAATCGCCGCTGTCGTAAATGGGCTTCTGCAGCGTCCATTCGTAAAGATCGGGTGACGTTGCGAAGCCCACCGCGCCACCGGCATTGGGCTCAGCACGGCCGGGCACGCGGGCGGTGAAATACATCAGCCAGCCGTCACCTTCGGGGTTCGCGATGACCCAGGGGTCCCGCATGGCGCGGTCGTGCCAATGGCCGGGGATATATTCCTCGTAATGTTCTGCGTTGGGGCCGTCGAGATCGAGCGCGAGGCCACTGCCCACCCGCTGCCAGCTGTGCATGTCAGGCGAGGTTGCGTGCCCGATGCGCTGCTGCATGCCCTCGCCCGCATGCGATGTGCCGGTATAGAAGAGATGCCACCTTCCATCAGGGCCTTGCAGCACGGAACCTGTCCATGTCGTCCAGTCATCCCAAGCAGGCGGCGCCCCGGGCCTAAGACAGGTGCCAAGATGCGTCCAGTTGATGAGATCGCGGCTTACCGCGTGGCCCTGGGTAACGTTGCGATGGCGCAATTCAGGATCCGGCAGCGTGTTGTCGGCCTGCAGGAAATAGATGTGCCAGTCATCGCCGTTACGGGCGAGCCAGAAATCCCAGATCCACTTGTCATGAAGCGAAAGAACCAATTACGAGTTTCCTTGTGCGGGGCGGCGTTACTTGATGCCAGCACCGATGGTGGATTGAATGAACCAGCGCTGGAACGCAAAGTAGACGACGAGGATCGGCAGCGACATGAGCACCGAAAAAGCCATGACATCGCCCCAGATGGGTGGCGGCGTGCCGAAATACTGCGCCAATGCCAGCGATACCGGCCGCGCGTCTGATCCACGCGTGACCATCAGCGGCCAGAGATAGGCATTCCAGTATTCGAGGCTCTGCAGGATAGCCACCGTCGCAATCGTCGGAAGCGACAGCGGCATGATGACGGACCAGTAAGTGCGCAGCTTCGATGCACCTGCCACATAGGCGGCTTCATCAAGGTCCTTCGGGATCGCCGAGAAGAACTGATAGAACAGAAAAATTGAGAAGGGATGGGCGATAAAGGGCACGATCTGCGCCCGGTATGTATCGACCCAGCCCACTTCCGCCATCATCAAGAGAAGCGGGATTGCCACCGACTCCATCGGAATGATGATGAGCGCCACGACAATCATGATGACCAGATCGCGCCCCCTGAACTTCATTCGCGCCAGTGCAAAGGCGGCGAGCGAGTTGACGAAGATGCCCACCACGACGATCGACACGACGATGACGGTGGAGTTCAGAAGATAGCGCAGGATCGGGAAGGTGCTGTTGGAGAGAACCTGCCGGAAGTTCTCGAGCGAGATTTCGCGCGGGTTCACCCAGAAGGCTCGCGAATTGCCGAGGTCGCGCAGGATCTGGTTCTCGTCGGCCTTGAGGGACGTCGCGAACATCAGGAGCAACGGAGCCAGCACAAAGGCGGCGACGGCAATCGCCACCACTATGAGCTGGAAGCGTTCGTTGCGGCGCGTCATTGGATGGCCCTCTCCTCGCGCACCAACCGGAGCTGCAGCAGGCTGATCGCCAGAACGATAAGGAAGAAGAGCACGGCGGCGGCCGCGGCGATGCCCACCTTGCCTTGCCGGAAGCCCTGCATGTAGATCACCCGCACCAGAGTGTCTGTGACGTTGGCGGGGCCGCCTTGAGTCAGCAACTGCACCTGCGTGAACAGCTTGAAGGCGAAGATCGTGGTGGTGATGACGACGAGGATGTGCGTGTTGCGCAGGCTCGGAAGCGTTACGAAGCGGAATTCCTGCCAGCGGCTGGCCCCCTCGATGCGCGCCGCCTCATAGAGATCACGCGAGATGCTCTGAAGCCCCGCGAGATAGATTACCATTTGGAACGGGAATCCTTGCCATGCGGAGAGCAAAACGATGGCAGGCATGGCAGTCCACGGGTTCTGCAGCCAGTCCACGGGCTGGGCCGCACCCAGGCTCAAGCCTGAGAGCGCGTAATTGAAAAAGCCCTCGCGCTGGTAGAGCGAGGCCCACACCACCGACACGACGACCATGGAGATGATGGTGGGCAGGAAATAGATGCCACGGAACAGGTTGCGCACCGGGAGCTTGGAATTGATGAGCAATGCCGCACCAAGTCCCATGGCGCTTTGCAACGGCACCACCAGCAAGACGAACAGGCTGGTGCGGAAGAAGGCGTTGAGAAATTCGCCACTCTCGAACAGGCGCACATAATTGCGCCAGCCGATGAATTTTGTCGGCACATTCGGATTGGGAACGAGCCTCTGGTCGGTAAATGAAAGCATCGCCGACAGAACGAAGGGCAGAATGATGAAGAGCGCGATGAGGCCCATTGCCGGGGCGAGGAAGGCCCAGGCCTGCCACTGATCTTTCTTCATGTTGGACATGGCGGTGCTTTCAAAAGGGTACGCGGAGGGAAAGTTCCCCCCGCGCCGCTGTGCGTCACATCACTTGCCGAAGGGCGGGTAGCCGCTGTTGTCGGCGATGTCCTGATCGATCTTGCTGGCGGCCTCATCGAGTGCGCCCTTCACGTCCTTGCCGTCGATGATGTCGGCAACGGACTTGGCAAAGGCAGCAGTGATCGTCGGATAGGCCGGATGGGCCGGACGCGGCATGCCCATGCCGCTGTTGAGCTGATCGAGATAGAGGCTCAGCGGTCCGCCGGGCTTGTAGAGATCGACCTTGGGGGCAGCCGACTTGACGGCAGGAACGCCGCCCATCGCCTGCGACAGAGCCGCGACATTATCGGTGCTCATGAAGAATTCGAGCAGCTTGGCGGTGTTTTCGGGCTGCTTCGAGGTCTTGGTGATGCCCCAGCACCAGCTGCCGTTTCCGGTCACAGGCTTGCCACCCCAATTGGGCATTGGCAGCAGAACGAGATCGTCACCGAAGGCTTTCGAATGGGCGGGCCACATCCAGTGTCCGACATAGGAGAGAGCCGCCGTCTTCTTGCCGTAGAAGGCATCGTCACCCTCCGAAGCCGGCACGACGTGTCCATTCTTCACCCAGCCCTGGAAATGCGTCATCGCCTTCACGGCCGCATCGCCATTGACCGTGCCCTCAGCCTTCCAGGTGGTGCGGTCGATCAGGTCACCGCCGAAGGACTGGACGATGGGCGAGAAGCCATAGGTGTACCACTCGCCCTGGCCATAATTGGCCTTGATGTCGAGCGCGTACTTGATGCCGTCGAGCTTCTGCAGCTTGGCCAGCGCGTCCTCGAACTCCTCCATGGTCCAGGCATCCTCGACGCCCTTCGGAATGCGCACGCCAGCCTTTTCGAGCAGTGATTTGCGGCCCCAGATCGACAGGCCTGAATCCGCCATGCCGAGCGAGTATACCTTGCCATCGGGAGCATAGGTGCCCTGCGCGATGATCGACGGGATCACGTCGTCCATCACCTGCTTCGACACGATATCGTTCAGCGGGACCAGATAGCCGGACCACACATAGTTCGCATAGTTGGGTCCATCGAAATCGAGGAGGTCGGGCAGGCCGCCCGAGGCGGCTGCCGCCTGAACCTGTTCATTGTAAGCGCCCTCCGGCTGCACTTCGAGCACGGCCGGCATGTCTGGATGCTGCTCGTTCCATGCCTTGATCAGCGCTTCCATGCGCTCACGCTCGCCGTCACCGCGACCGCCGTGGTGCCACACCTTGATCGGATCGGCGGCGAAGGCGGTGGATGCGAAGGCAAGGCTTGTGGTGGCCATGAGGCCGCCGATCACCATCTGGCGTCTATTGATGTTCATTCGGGTTTCCTCCCATGTTTTCTGTCGGTTTACCGCCACCGGGGGTGGCGGGCAGTCTTCCCCGTCCGTTGCTCATGCGAGCGGGCGGCAGGATTCACGCTCAATCAGCGGACAGTGGAGGCGAAGCAGCTGGGTGCCGCCCTCCTCCACGCCACCGTCGAGTTGCTTTTCTTTGGCAAGCGACATCTCGACCGCGCGGCGGCCGATTTCGAAATAGGGCAGCGCCACGGTCGTGAGCGCCGGGCAGAGCGTCTGGGAGATGAGCTTCAGGTCATCGAAGCCTATTACCGAGACATCCTGAGGAATGGTGAGGCCGAGGCTCGCCGCAGCGGCATAGACCTGCGTTGCGACTTGGTCATTGCCGCAGATGACGGCGGTGGGGCGGTCAGCAGCAGAGAGCAGCTCGCGCGCCACCTGATAAGCGACCATGACTTCCCGGCCGACGGGCCCCACCATGCCGCGCCGCTCCCGCGCGTCATCGAAGGCCACACCCGCCTCCTGGAAGGCACGCCGCATGCCGCGGGCGCGGAGCATGGTCGCCTCGAGGCCGGGGATCAGGGTAACGCAGGCGATGCGCCGGTGCCCCTGCTCCAGCAGGTAGCGCGCCTGGGTGTAGCCGCCGCCTTCATCATCGGGGATGATGGAAGGCTGTGCACCGTCTGCCGCATGGCAATTGGCGAGGATGATGGGGTTCGCAAAACCGTTCTGCGTCACCAGATGGGCGCGGTGATACATGGCCGCATAGACGACGCCGGAGACCCGGTGCGCCTGGAACATGCGCCACAGGTCTGCCTCACGCTGCGGGTCGCCGTCCGAACTTGCGATCATCAGCTGGCGGCTGATGCCAAGCGCCGATTGCGCGCCGCGGATGATGTCGACCGAGTAAGGCGTGGTAGCGACCGCGTCCGTCATCAGGCCGAGAATGGTCGAAGCGCCGCCCCGCATCTGGCGGGCAGCGCTGTTCGGAACATAATCGAGGGCCTCAATGAAGGGCAGCACGCGCTCGCGCATCTTCGCGGCCACGGCCGGATCGCCATTGACCACGCGTGACACTGTCTTGACGGAGACCCCCGCCTGCTCGGCAATTTCCCGTAAGGTCACCAACTGCGCCTCCCAACGCCAATGGTAACGTTGTCAATTCAAAACACCGTTTCGACAACGTTGTCAATCCCTCTTCAAGATCGACAGGAGCTAGGATGTTTGATCACCGGGTTTGAAGGCGCAGTATTCTCGCCAGCATCGAAGGAGGCGCTATGGGCCAAGTTCTTCATGGGAGCGCCAGGACGGCTAAGGTGGTCCGTCGAGCGATGCAGCTTCGTCAAGAAAGCCTGAGGGCTCTGGCGAAGCGCTACGGCATCAAACCAAAGACGGTGGCCAAGTCGCCCAACCGCAACTCTGCCGCCGACGGGAGGATAGGCACCCGGGCTCCAAAATCGAGAGTTTTGCGGTTGCACAAGAGGCGCTCATCGTGGCCTTCCGCCAGCACACACTCCTGCCGCTTGATAACGGCCTCCATGCATAGCAGGCGACCATTGCGAACCTGACGCGCTCATCCTTGCATCGCTGCCTGCAGCGCCATGGCAACGGACGCCTACCGGATGCCGGGAGTAAGAAGGCCGCCAAGAAAAAGTTCAAGATCTCGTCCGTTGTGAACAATCCGCTTTCACGCGGTTTGTAGTCTGACGGCGGCTTATGACCTGGGCAGGATGGCGCTGAAGATCAGGCACAAGAGAAGCCTCAGCCAGTTAAGGAGGAGGCGGAAGTTGTAGCCGGCGGCGGCGAGGATGGCGAGGATGCGGGTGATGCCGTTTCCGATGGTCTTCTCCATGTCCGGGATGACGGTTGCCAGGGTGTGGCCGTCATAGGGGTTGCCGGGCAACGCCATGGCATGCAGGGCGAATTGCCCGCCTCGCGAGCGATGGAGGGTGGTGGTGATCGAAACCTTCACGCCGAATTCGTGAGGAGCATGGGCCTTTCCCCTCGGGTCAAGCCCGAGGGCAGGCTCTTGCCGATGTATTCGACGTCCGGCGCATGCAGGCTGTAGACCTTCTTTCCCCGTTGGTTTTGCCGCTGCTCCAGCACCCTGCTGGCGAGGTGCAGATCCTTGCGGAAGATATCCTGCAGATTATCCTCGCCCGCGAT
>NZ_JBIICB010000180.1:0-8835 GCF_044239095.1 Aestuariivirga sp.
AACAGCAGGAGATGGTGGCAGCCTGGGTCAACAACGGCGGCGTGCTGCTGCGCTTCGCCGGGCCCCGCCTCGCGGGCGCCCAGGACACGCTCGTTCCCGTGACCCTGCGCGAGGGCGGCCGCTCGCTTGGAAGCGCGCTCAGCTGGGAAACGCCGCAAGCGCTGCAGGCCTTCCCCGAGACCAGCCCCTTTGCAGGGCTCACCCCCGACCCCGTCGTCAAGGTCACGCGCCAGGTGCTGGCGGAGCCTGATGCCGAGCTTCCGGACAAGGTCTGGGCGAGCCTCGCGGATGGAACGCCGCTGGTGACCGCCCAAAAGACCGGCAAGGGACTGATCGTGCTGTTCCACGTCACCGCCAATGCCGACTGGTCGAACCTTCCCGTCTCGGGCCTCTTCGTCGAGATGCTGCGCCGCGTGCTCGACCTCGCGCCTGCCGCGGGCGGCGGTGCTGCACCCGCCGTGGCTGCTGCCGAGGCGCAGGCCTTCGTGCCGTTCCGCGCGCTTGACGGCTTCGGCGAACTCGCCGACCCCGGCCCCGATGTCCAGCCCATTGCGGCCGCGGCGATCGACAAGGCGGTGGTGAGTGCCGCAACCCCCGCCGGCCTCTACCGCCGTGGCCTGCAGGAGCGCGCCCTCAACATCACCCGCACCGGCGATGCGCTGACGCCGATTTCGGGCCTCGCCTCCACGGTCACGCTGCGCCCGCTTGCCCCCCTTCCCGCACGCGCCCTGGCGCCCTACGCCTTTGCGCTGGCCATGATCCTGTTCCTCGCCGATTGCCTTGCAGCCCTGTTCCTGGGGGGCGGCCTCCGCCGCCTGCGCCAGCGCCGCGCGGCCGCGGCGGCGGTTGGCCTCTTGCTCGTCCTGGCCTGGCAGCCCGCCGCACAGGCTGAGGCCACGGACGACTATGCGATGCGCAACGCGCTCGAAACCAGGCTCGCCTACGTGATCACGGGAGATGCGGCACTGGACGAGGTGAGCGAGCAGGGCCTGAAGGGACTGGGCGCCATCCTGGGCGAGCGCACCTCGGTGGTCACTGGCGAGCCCGCGGGCGTCAACCTGGAGCGCGACGACATCGTGTTCTTCCCGCTGCTCTACTGGCCGGTGAAGCCTGATGCGACCGTTCCCTCCGATGCGGCACTCGCCCGCATCGACGCATTCATGAAGGGCGGCGGCACCATCTTCTTCGACCTGCGCGAGGATGGCGCGGGCACTGACGCGCTGACGGGCAGCCCAAGTGCGGCCTCCGATGCGCTGCGCCGCATTCTGGCGAAGCTCGACATCCCGCCGCTGGAGCCCGTGCCCGAAACCCATGTGCTGACCAAGAGCTTCTACCTGCTGGACCGCTTCCCCGGACGCTATGCCAGCGGCAAGCTGTGGGTGGAGCGCACCGACAGCGAAGGCGCATCGGCGGGCAACACGGATGGCGTCAGCGGCATCATCATCGGCTCCAACGACTATGCCGCCGCCTGGGCCATGGACGAGAACGGCCAGCCGCTCTTCGCCTCGGTTCCGGGCACCGACCGGCAGCGGGAATTCGCGCTCCGCACCGGCGTCAACATCGTGATGTATGCGCTGACCGGCAATTACAAGGCCGACCAGGTGCATGTGCCGGCCCTTCTCGAAAGGCTCGGCCAATGAGTTCCTGGAGCATCGGGTTCGATCCCATGCTGCCCTGGGCGGTCATCGCCGTGCTGGGCGTGCTCGGCCTTGCGCTGGTTACAGCCCTCGCCCTGGCGCGCGCCCGTGGCGCCCTGCTGCGCGCCCTGTCGCTGGCAATCCTGCTTGCCGCCCTCGCCAATCCGACAGTGCGCAACGAGGAGCGTGAACCGCTGACCGATATCGCCGTTGCGGTGATCGACCGCTCGCTGAGCCAGGAAACCGCGGGCCGCGCCACCCGCACGGTTGAGGCGGAGGCAGCGCTGAAGGCCGCCGTCGCCCGCCTTCCCAACACCGAACTGCGCACCGTCGAGGTGAAGTCCGGCATCAGTGCCGAGGACGACGGCACGCGCGCCTTCGAGGCGCTGAACCGCGCACTGGCCGACATTCCGCCCGAGCGTTTCGCCGGCGCCATCATGATCACCGACGGGCAGGTGCATGATGCGCCCCAGGACCCGGCGAAGGCCAACCCCGGCGGCCCGCTGCACGCCATCATCACCGGCTCGCGGGGTGAGAAGGACCGCAAGGTGCTGATCGAGAAGGCCCCGCGCTTCGGCATGGTGGGCCAGGAACAGACAGTGAGCTTCCGCATCGAGGAGGCGAACGGCCCCGGCCAGCCGGTGAGCGTGTCCATCGCCGTCGGCGGCGGCGCCCCCGAGAGCTTCACCGTGCCGCCGGGCCAGACCTTCGATATCCCCGTCGTCATCGGCCACGGCGGACAGAACATCGTGGAGATCACCGCCCCGCCGCTGGAGGGCGAGATCTCGACCCAGAACAACCGCGCTGTCACCGTAATCGAAGGCGTGCGCGACCGGCTGCGCGTGCTGCTCGTCTCGGGCGAGCCGCACCCGGGCGAGCGCTCCTGGCGCAACCTGCTCAAGGCGGATGCCTCGGTCGACCTCGTCCACTTCACCATCCTCAGGCCGCCGGAGAAGCAGGACGGAACACCGACCAGGGAACTCGCCCTCATCGCCTTCCCGACGCGCGAGCTCTTCATCGAGAAGCTCGACGAATTCGACCTCGTGATCTTCGACCGCTACCGGCGTCAGACGGTGCTGCCCGCTGCCTATATGGCCAACATCGCCCGCTACGTGGCCGATGGCGGCGCGGTGCTGATCGCCTCGGGGCCGGACCTCGCGGACGAGGATGGCCTCTACTACACGCCGCTCTCCGACGTCATCGCGGCAGCCCCCACGGGCGAGGTGCTGGAAGGCCCCTTCAAGCCGGAACTCACGGCACAGGGAAAGAAGCATCCGGTGACCAGCGGACTTCCCGGTTCAGGCGGCGACAGCCCAAGCTGGGGCCGCTGGTTCCGCCTCGTCGAGACGACCACCAGCACGGGCGAAACGGTGATGTCCGGACTCGACGGCAAGCCGCTTCTCGTGCTGGCGCGCCAGGGCGAGGGGCGCGTGGCGCAACTTCTCTCTGACCAGGGCTGGCTGTGGTCGCGCGGCTTCGAGGGCGGCGGACCGCAGACCGAACTGCTGCGCCGCATGGCGCATTGGCTGATGAAGGAACCCGACCTCGAGGAGGAATCACTCGAGGGCAACCAGCGCGCCGGCAACCTCGTCATCGAGCGCCGCACCATGGCTGACGCGGTCGAGCCCGTGACGGTGACGCTGCCTTCGGGCAAGACCGAAACGGTCATGCTCACTGAGGTGGCGCCAGGCCGCTTCCAGGGCTCACTGCCCGTGACGGAGGCGGGGCTTCACCGCCTGTCCGACGGCAAGCTCGTATCGGTCGCCGCGGCGGGAAGCGCAGACGCGCGTGAGATGTCGAGCCTCGTCGCAACGGCGGCGGTGCTTGCCCCTGCCGCCGCCGCGGCAGGCGGCGGCATCAACTGGCTCGAGGACGGCCTGCCGCAGCTCGTCAAGGTGGACCAGGGCCGCCAGGCTTCAGGCAGTGGCTGGATCGGGCTGCGCGCCAACGATGCGCACCGGGTGCTCGCGGTCTCGGACACGCCGCTCTTCGCGACACTGCTAAGCCTGGGCGTGCTGCTCCTGGCCTTCAGCGCCATGTGGTACCGCGAGGGCCGCTGAGGCCATGCCTGAAACGCCGTCCAGCGCTCCGGGCTTCAGCTCGAGAGAGAGGAAGCGGCGGGGGTCAACCGGCCCCGGCAGGCTGATCAGCCCCTCTGGAATCCTGCAAAAACCAACCTTCGCATAATAGGGCTCGTCGCCCACCAGCAGCACCAGCGCATGGCCCTGTGCCGCGGCACGCGCCAGGCCCTCGCGCATCAGCGCAAGGCCGATGCCCAGACCCTGGCGGTCCGGATGCACGGCGAGCGGCCCCAGGAGAAGTGCTGGCGTTGCCGGAGCACCGATGGCGAGCGGCCAGAAGCTGATGGTGCCCGACAGCCTGACACCCGGATCGCGCACCACCAGCGACAGGCCCGGAACGGGGGTGCTGCCCTGGCGCAGCCGGTAGGATGTCTTGCCGTGGCGGTTGGAGCCGAAGCTCAGGTCGAGCAGATGCTCGACGGCGTCATGGTCCTGGGGTGTTGTGTCTTCGCAGGCGATGGAACCGCGCATGGTGATGATCTCGGAAACGGGAGGAAGGCTTCGGAGGAGCCCCCGTCAGCCCCGCTGCGCTGCAATCACATGATGCGCTGGGAGAAGACCGAAGGCCCGTTCAGGCGCGTGCGCCAGCACGCTTGTCGCGGGCTCGTCGTCGGAGGCGGAGATGGTCCATCACGGTCATGGCGGCGGGCCTTACCCCGCAGCACGGGCAAGGTCAAGAACAAGCCCAGTGCCTCACCACGCGCGGGAAGGTGGAAGGCCTTCGAGCACCTCCGCGATGCGCCGCCTTGTACCGCCGGTTGTTGCCTCCGGCAAAGCAGCCGGCGGGAAGAAGCGCGCCTCGGCGATCTCGAAGCCCGCACGCACCGGCCGTTCGCTGAACCGCCGCAGCACGAAGCAGGCCACATGGTCGCCACGGAACTGGCGGTCATTGAGGAACACGCCATGCAGGAGCGGTTCCTCCTCCGCCACGATGCCGGCCTCCTCCCTGACCTCGCGGACGGCCGCCTCGGCGAGCGCCTCGCCGCGCTCGACACCGCCGCCGGGCAGCATCCAGCCCGCGGCATAGCCGTGGCGCACGAGCATCACCTGCGCGCCGGCGTCCTTCAGCACCAGCGTGCGGGTGCCGAGCGTCATGCCGCGCAACTGCCGGTAGACGGGGTGCAGCACGGGCTTCGCCGCGCGGTAGAAAAGGCGCTTCAGGCTATCGTTCATGTGGCATGGTTACCGCCTGCCCGGCGCCGCGCCAAGCTTGAGTTCGCGGGGAAGCGGGGCTAATCCCATTGACCATGACCCAGCCCATCAGCGTGCGGCCCGTCAGCGGCAAGGCAGACCTCAAGGCCTTCCTCGACCTGCCCTTCGGCCTGTACCGGCGGGACCCGCACTGGGTGGCGCCGCTCTACCTCGAGCGGCTGGAACACCTCGACCCCAGGAAGAACCCCTATTTCCGCCATGCCGAGGTGGCCCTCTTCCTGGCGTTCCGGGGTGAGAGGCCAGTGGGGCGCATCACGGCACAGGCCTGCCGGCTGCGCGCTGAGCGCTTTGCCGATGGCACCGGCCAGTTCGGTTTTCTTGAGGCCGAGGACGATCCTGCCGTGTTCGCCGCGCTGTTCGAGGCCGCCTCCTCCTGGCTGGCGGCCAGGGGCCTGAGCCGCATGCAGGGCCCCTTCAACTTCTCCATCAACGACGAGATGGGCCTGCTGGTCGAAGGCTTCGACACGCCGCCCTCGATGATGATGGGCCACGCCCTGCCCTATTACGCCACGCGCCTCGAGGAGCTGGGTTTCGCCAAGGCGAAGGACGTGATCGCCTATGACTTCGAGGATCCGGGCCATATCCCGCGCACCCTGAAGGCCGCCTATGACAGGGCACTGGCCAACCCGGACATCCGAGTGCGCCCGCTCGACAAGAAGCAGTTGATGAGCGAACTCGAGATCATCGTTGCAATCGCCAACGACGCCTGGTCGGAGAACTGGGGCTTCGTGCCCTGGACCCAGGAGGAGATGACCGCACTCGGCAACAATCTGAAACTGCTGGTGACCGGGGACTACATCGCCATCGCGGAATACAAGGGCGAGCCCGCCGCCATGGCGGTGTCGCTTCCCAACATCAACGACTGGATCCGCGGGCTGGACGGCAGGCTGCTGCCGTTTGGCTGGGCGAAGCTCGCATGGAACCTCATGGCCCGCCCGCCCCGCTCCGTCCGCATGCCGCTGATGGGCGTGAGAAAGGCATTTCACGGCACGGCGATGGGCGGCGTGCTGGGCATGGCGGCGCTCGCGCGGGTGCGCAGCTATCACGTTTCGCGCGGCACCATGCGGGGCGAACTGTCCTGGATCCTCGAGGACAACATGCGCATGCGCCGCATGATCGAAACATTCGGCGGCAAGGCCTACAAGACCTACCGCATCTACGAAAAGGCGACCGGCGGCGGTTGACGGGACTTGCGGAGATCGCGCGGCTTCTGGCAGGACGCGCATGACGCAAAGCCTGACGGAGTGGCGATGACGGATTTCGATTCCCTGCCCCATGAGAGGCAGCTGCCAATCCTGCTGGAACTCGCCAACAAGGCGCTCTCGCAATACAGCCTTCCGCCGGGCAGCAAAGCCACCATGCTGAACCTGTCGGAGAACGCCACCTACCAGGTCGATGCACCCGGTGGCCGCCGCTTTGCGCTGCGTGTTCACCGTGAGGGCTATCATTCGCGCACCGCCATCGCCTCCGAGCTTGCCTGGCAGATCGACCTCCGCCAGACCGGTGTGGTGACGACACCCAACCCTGTGGCAGGCAGTGATGGCGACATCATCCAGGAGGTTTCGCATCCGCGCCTGCCGCGGCCGCGCCACGTGGTGCTGTTCGACTGGGAGACGGGCGCGGAACCTTGCATCGGCGATGATCTCTCCGGACCCTTCGAAGTGCTGGGTGAGATCGCCGCGCGCATGCACATCCATGCGCGGCGCTGGAAGCGCCCGTCATGGTTCACGCGCTTCACCTGGGATTTCGACACGGCGCTGGGTGATGACAATCCGCATTGGGGCCGCTGGCGCGATGGTGCCGGCATGGACCGTGAGAAGGAAAAGCTCTTTCAGCGCACCGTCGATCTCATCGGCAAAAGGCTCGCGGCCTATGGCAAGGGCGCGGAACGCTTCGGCCTTATCCACTGCGACCTCAGGCTCGCCAATCTGCTGATCGATGGCAATGCCGTGAAGGCCATCGACTTCGACGACTGCGGCTTCGGCTGGTACATGTATGATGCGGCCACACCGGTATCATTCTATGAGCATGAGCCGCAGGTGCCCGGGCTGATCGAAAGCTGGGTCAAGGGTTACCGCAAGCAGCTGGCGCTACCGAAGGAGGACGAGGCGGAAATCCCCACCTTCATCATGCTCCGCCGCATCCTGCTCGTCGCGTGGATCGCGTCACATATCGAGGCGGAGTTCCCGAAATCGCTGGGAGCGGGATACACGGACGGCACGCTGCCGCTGTGCGAGGAATATTTGCGAAGATTCGGATAACTCCCAACTGCCTTCGCCGGGATGACGCCCGATAGAAGACGCGCCTCACGCCGAACTCAACGCCTCGAGGCTTTCCGGCAGGATCTGGCCGCCATGGAGCGCTGGTAATCCTCGCTCATGCCATCCAGGCCTTCGGTGAGGATATTGCCGGGCATCACCGCATTCACCGTGATCCCATATTTCGCCAGTTCGATGCAGGCGGTGCGCATGAAGATGACCTTTTCCCAGATGCCAAAAAAACTATCTTGGCAAGCAACGCCGTCAATGCCCGAGGCTGCAGGGTTGCCCCACCCCGGGCTCATGCTCTAAACGCTCAAGATCATCAAAGGCGGCCAGCGAAACACGTGTCGGAATTCAGTCTCGCCCATCTCTCCGACCTGCACTTGGGCCCCCTGCCCGCGGGTTCCGCCCGCCGCCACTTCGCATTGAAGCGGACGATCGGGGCCATCAACTGGCGCCTCAACCGGCACCGGGTCCACTCACCGGCGGTGGCCGCGGCGATCGCGGCGGACATCGTGGCGGCAGCACCCGACCACGTGGCGCTGACAGGCGATATCGTGAATGTCGCCGCCCATGACGAGTTCACAGCCGCCGCCGCCTGGCTCGAAGCCTTCGGTGAACCATCCTGGGTCAGCTTCGTGCCCGGCAACCACGACACCTACGTGCGAATGGACTGGAAGCACGGGCTCGCGCACCTTGCGCCTTACATGCAGGGCGACATGAAGGTGGCGAAAGCCCAGTCGAGCCCGCAGATCGCGGCACCCTTTCCCTATGTCAGGCTGCGCCGCAACGTTGCCCTGATCGGCGTGTCGACCGCCGTGCCGCAGCCGCTGCACCGGGCGGCGGGGCTGCTCGGCCCCACGCAGACCGAGGCGCTGGCCTTCCTGCTTCGAGACCTGCGTGAGCGTGGCTACGCCCGCGTGGTGATGATCCATCATCCGCCACTTCCCGGCCTCGCCAAGCCCCGCAAGGCGCTCCTTGATGCAGTGGCACTGCGGGACGTGCTGGAAGCCCACGGTGCGGAACTCGTCCTGCACGGCCACAACCATGAGCACATGTTGAACAGCCTCAATTCCCGCTTCGGAACGGTCCATGTGCTGGGCGTTCCCTCCGCCTCGCTGATCCGCAGCGCGCACCACCCGGTGGCGGCCTGGAACCTGTACCGCATCCAGCGCCAGGGCGGAAAATGGCTGACGGAGGTCACGGTGCGCTGCTTCGACCCGGTCACGCGGCAGGTCGCTCACTCCACCGAATTCGTCCTTTCTTCCTGAGTGCCGGCTGGGCTAGCGCGCGTTCCGACCAGGTGGTATCACCTGGTCGAAAAGAACTCGCGCAAGATCAACTGCTTGAGCATGATCTTGTCGCAAAAGTGGTTTCCACTTTTGCGGATCATGCTCTAGATTGACGCCATGCCAAGTTCCCACCGCTGCGAAGGCTAAGCCCGGTTGCTCCCCATCATCGACAGGCATGTGCTGAAGCAGGTCTCGCTGCCGCTGGCGGGCGCGCTGGTGATCGGCCTTCTGATGCTGCTGGCCGACCGCATGGTCCGGCTCCTCGACGCAACGCTGGGCAAGAAGAACTCCTTTACCGCGGTGTTCGAGATGCTGGCCTACCTGGTGCCGCACTATCTCGGCACCGCCCTTC
>NZ_JBIICB010000181.1:0-8804 GCF_044239095.1 Aestuariivirga sp.
CGGCGTAGATGGCGATTGTGCCCGTCATGTAGGACAGCGCAAAAATCCAGATGCGTGGGCTGGTGAAGGCATGCCCGGTGGAGGAAAGACTTTCTCTGGTGCGAAGCCTGTCCTCGTCCGCGATGTCTGCTGTGACAGCCTCGGCCTCCGACTGGCTGAGCCAAGTCGCCTGGGCGGGGCGATCCGGCAACAACCAGAAGAAGGCGATGCCGGCGATAACCGAGGGAAGGCCCTCCAACAGGAACAGCCATTGCCATCCGCGCAGGGAGAAAAGTCCGTCCATGAACTGTAGGATGGCACCCGACAGTGGCGCGCCGATGACGCTCGATACACCAACAGCAGTCATGAACAGTGCAATTACCCCGGCCCGCCGACTGGCTGGGAACCAGTAGGTGAGATAGAGGATGACGCCAGGATAGAATCCGGCCTCGGCAGCACCCAGCAGGAAGCGCAGCAGGTAGAACCCGAACTGAGCGTCGGAAAGATGCAGCATCTGGGCCAAACCGCCGAAGCGCAATTCGCCAAGGAACATGAACATGCAGGAAATGATGCCCCACGTGATCATGATACGGGTCATCCAGAGCCTCGCCCCAACCCGCGCCAACACCAGGTTGCTCGGCACCTCGAACAAGAAGTAGCCGATGAAGAATACACCCGCGCCAAAGCCATAGACGGCATCGCTGAAAGACAGATCTTCGGCCATCTGTAGCTTGGCAAAGCCGACATTCACCCGGTCGAGGAACGACACGACATAGCCGATGAACAGCAGCGGCACGATGTGGCGCGCGATCTTGCGATAGTCCGGAACAGGGCCCGCGGCCGTGTAAGAAAAACTAGTCATGGTCTGCGCTTCACTGATTAATTTCCAGAAGCGTTAGATGCGGAAGAACTTGCAGGTCAAGCCGTAGTTGTAGCACCTGCCGCTGCAGTGGCGTATTAGCTGACGATACCTTCGCGAATTCTATGAGGTTGTCGGAACTTGGGGAGTTCACACGAAGTCGCATTGTCCAATGGCGCACCGTGGCCGACCAGATCCGTTCATAGGTGCTGAAGCTAGCCGCAATCATGGATGAGGCCAAGCCCGGCGTGCTGGCCTACATGACATTCCCGAGGAAGCACCGCGCCAAGCTCCACAGCACCAACCCCATTAAGCGCCTCAACGGCGAGGTCAAGCGCGGGATGGAAGTCGTCGGCATCTTCCCCAGCGGCGATGCCATCATCCGGCTCGTCGGCGCCATCCTCCTCGAGCAGAACAACGAGTGGGCCGTTCAGCGTGCTCGCTACATGAAGCTGGAAGCCATCAACCAGATGAGCGATGGTCATCTCGTCTGCCCGCAAGCCGTGGCCATCTGCTCATCCTGGCCCAAGCCGGTGAGGCTCTGCGGCCAAGGCCGTCAGCTAAACCACGGCAGGGGACGTTATCCGACGGATAGGTCACGTCTCGCAAAATGCGAATGCAATGCAGCCCAAACCTGCAACATGAATACATCGCGGCTATCAGATGCAGAGAAGCTGATCTGGGGCTGTAGCAGGGAAGGCCGCTGCTTTCCGTGCCGGCTCTCTTCTCGATAGCCCGCACAGGGAACTCTTTCCTCACCTATTCTTCAGCTCAATTGAACTCCTGGCGATTCCACTCCGCCGGAAGCGGTTGCATCGCCCGCGCCACCGTCAGTCCCGCCGGCTGCCGCCCCGCCAGTACCGCCTCTACGATCTCCGGCGTCAGCAGTGACATGGGCAGCACCCGGCTTGCATAGGACGCACTGATGTTCTCGGCCTCAGCGATTTCCTCGATTGTGACGAAGTCGTTGGCCTCCAGCAGCCTGCGCCAGCGGAAGCCACGGGCGAGCGCCTTTAGGAGCGCGCTGTCGAACCTTGCACGCGGCACCGGTGTTGCAGCCTTTCCATCCGGCGTGATGACAATCTTCCGTCCGCCGCGCCTGCGGATGGCAAATGGCACGATGACGGTGATGGTCTGCTCGACCATCAGCGGCGGCAAGGTCACGCATGATGGAAAGAACATCGGGTCGACCCATATTCATGGCGGCGTGGTGCCCGGCGATGGGTTGACGGACGTACCGGCAAGAGGCCGTCCTCCCGACCCTTACTCAGGATGCCGGCGCATCATCATCACGATAGTTATACCAATGGTTCAAGCAGCCTTAGCGGGCTTCATGGGTCGACCATCGTGGGAAGCACAAGCGACATGTCCTTCAACAGCAGCGGGTCCCCGCATCCCAATACATCTACCAAAGGCGGCAGCGGCGCCCACAACAACGTCCAGCCGAAGATCGTTCTCAATTACATGATTGAGAACTGACGAATTGCCCATGAAAGTCAGCGTGTTGTTTGAAGACGGCGTGATCGTGGTCGATGGAGTTGCACGTCAAGGTTTTGACCTCGCGGGCTACGGCCCCAACTGGAGCGCTATCCAGTGGCAGGGCGATTACGGATGGATTGAGGTCCATCATGGCGAGCGGGGCTGGCTCTTGAAGATCTCGACGTTGCAACCCCTGATCGCCCTGCACGCCGCCTATGCGCCACAGGTGGAGCCTCTACCTCAAGAGTGACGCGCGATCTCCGGACGGGGTCGCCCCTATTCCTACCAACGCGCTCGATCCGCCCCGCGGTGCGGGTTCTCCCGCGGTCCCCGCGCTTCATGGGCCCGCGTCCCCTTGTTAAGCTGAACCATAGCGGTTCGAAAAGTTGTTTCAGAAAACGAGCGAGTTCCTGACACCGTGAAGATCTCGAACTGGACCAAGCGGGCCACATCGGCCAGTCATCTATCAGTCTCGTGTGGACGCGGCAAACTGGCCACTGCCCCTCTCGCCTGCGTACTTCTTGCACGAGCGAGGTGGTCGACTTTTGCGCCGCACCGCGGCCTATTCTTGCACCGCCGTTGACATTATCTCAGCGACCAGGAGAGCATCGAAAACCTGACACCGGCTGTTGTCAACTACGGCCGGGGTGAGACCATCCTGCTAGAACGAGAAAGGACCAAACGTGACACCACAGAGAGCAGACGCTTCCATTACCGCGGCAAGGTAGCATAGCATCAAACCCAGATGCGCCAGATCCTCTCTTCGATCATGCGCCCAATCGTCTCAAATTATCTCACAACGGACAACCTTACCCAGTTCAACCGATATCTCCCCGCACCGATACAGCGCCACATTAGTCACTGTGACACTTCAATAGCTGCGACGCTTTCGATGTGTCAAAAAAGGAACGCCTTCCTGACAGGTCTCCCACGATTGGGACACTTGGATAGTACCGGCTCGCCAGTGTGAGGCTCGCGTCCTCAACAGCAGAATCGGGAGCCACAACGTTCAATACCTCGTGGCCGGCGAAAGCTGCGGTGAGGCTGGCGAGACTTGCGTCCACTGCCATTGCCAGCGGTGTGTACCCCCAAAGCTGATTCGCGGCAGTTTTAATGTTGGACGCATAGGCTTTCCTTGCCACCGAACTGTCGGCAACCACCCAGTGAAAGCGCAGCGAAGCAATGGACATCTTCGGGTATCGACGTGCAAAGCTCTGTGCCTGTGATTCGGCAATCCACTTGGATAGGCTGTACGGATCCTCTGTATAGCTCGCATGCTTCTCATCAATGGGGAAGTAATCAAAACGAGGTTCCCTACTGTAAAGCATGCCGATGGCGTTCACACTCGAAGCCATGCAGACCCGACTGATGCCCAGTTCCGCAGCGGCTCTCAATACGTTGTAGCTTGCCGTAACGTTATTGTTGTGGAGGCGCTCATCGCTGTCTATGCCCGGCGGACCGTGAGTGGCCATATGCACAAGCGCGTCAGCGCCCTTGAGGGCGGTCAAAGTGTTTGAGAAATCCGCCAAATCGAAATGATGCGTCTGCAAACGCTCATGATTCGCGGCCGATTCGCTTGGCTTGCGGTCAATACTGATGATGTTGCATCCGCGGGCAAGCGCCGCACTGATGAATACACTACCGAGTTTACCGCTACTGCCCGTTACTGCTATTCTCATCAAGTTGTCTGCCTCTGCTGCGGCCTGGTAAACGGGTTTGCGGCCAAGGTTCCGAGGTAAGCCAGATCAACTGCCTCGCTCGACATCAGCGAGCCTTTACTGGGGACGTGTTTGGCCTTCGACCGCGTGACAGACTTTCTCTTCCTTGAAGATTGTGAAATCAAGAGTGATTTCACGGTTGTGCTGGGCATGACGAAGTGGGAGCGCCCTCTTGCGCGAGCCGTTTCTCTCTTCAACAAGTTGCTGGCCGGGACGATAATCTTTTCCGGCGGATGGAACGCGGAACTCCGGCGAAGCGAGGCGGAACTGATGGCGGCTGAGGCCGAGGCCCTGGGAGTTCCACGCTCCCAATTCTGTTACGACCCAGATTCCCGTAACACGTTTGAAAATTTTACAAACAGTTTAGCTTTGATCCGAAAAACCCGTTCGGTCGAACTACTGTCGATCAACATTGTCGCTATCGGCTTCCATACACGAAGAGCTCTATTGACTGCTCAGGCAGTTTTCCCGCTGAGCACCAGCTTCGGGATTGCTGGATACCCTAGTGTCCATTATGGCAACAAGGAGTGGTTCCGGACGGAGCGAGGGAAGAATGATGTGGCTGCTGAAATCGCGAAAATACAGCGCTACTTCCCCGGAGCAGTACCAGTTGATGTTGTCCGCCAACTACAGGAGGCAACGGGATGAACAGACTTGCCATTGTTAACGGCGACGATGGTTGTTGGGCACAAGATCTCGGTTTGGGAAAGGCCATTCTGCAGGCAGTGAATGCATTTCCGATGGGGCGATTCGCATTTGAGGATGCGAGTATCGCCGCACGGGAATTGACGTTTAAGCGAACATACCAACTAGCGCTGAGTATCCTCGCAAACTTGCGTGTCTCCGGACATGGGCCAGGTGATCGTGTAATATTGGACGCTTCGGAGCCAGAACAGTTCATACCTGCGCTGTGGGCCACTCTCCTGGGCGGCATGATCGCAGTGCCCATGGTGCCTTCGGCATGGAGCGCATCTCGCAACACGCAGTTTCGCCAGAGGCTCGAGTTCGTGACAAACCGTCTTAACGGCTTCACGGTTCTTTCTGATCGAGTTGAGCTGTTCAATTGTGGTGGCCGTCTCCTTGGTTACTCAGAAGTTCAGAAGAGTGGAGATTTGGCCGACGTTACGGAGTTTGAGACCTCAGCCCCGGCGGTGCTCATCTTGACGTCCGGCACGACTGGGCGCTCGCAACTCGTCACATTAAGTCGGCGGGCTATCGCCCACCGCTGGTTTACCTCCCGCAGGAATGACCAGTCGACCTTTCTCGGGTGGATGCCATTGGAACACGTCATGGGCTTGGGTCTTTCCAGTCCTAATCATTCACTCAAGATCCACATGCCACCCGATCTCTTTGTACGGCAGCCCACTCGATGGCTTGATCTGGTATCGAAATGGGGCGTGACGCATGCCGGAATGACGAATTTCGGCATGAAACTCATTGTTGAAGCTGCAGAGAACCTACGAGATTGGAACTTCTCGGCATTGGAGCGGGTGGGTGTGGGTGCAGATGCTATTTCACCCGATACATGTGTTAGATTTCATAAATTACTTGTCGAGTGTGGCGCAAAGCCGGATGTCATTTCTCTAGGGTATGGGCTCTCTGAGTGCGGTCCTGTTGCGGGAGGCAGACGCAGCTTTGCGCTTGGCGATGTGAGCCCCGGAATAAGTCATCTTCCCATCGACGGACCCACAGATGGGCACAGCATACGGATTGTCGATGAAGATGGACAATTATGTCTGGAAGGGGTGGTAGGTAAGATTGAAGTGATAGGGCGAACGATGGCGTCTGGGTATTTTGCAGACCTTCAGGCCACATCGCAATTGTTCACTCCCGACGGTTGGCTTCGCACGGGAGATATAGGCGTTTTGAAGGGCGGTACCCTTACCGTTGTCGGGCGCGAGAAGGATGTGCTAATCTTAAACGCCCGAAAGTATCCTATCACCGAGATAGAGAACTTTCTCGAGAAGTTGCCATTTATCCGTTCAGTTTACGCTTTCCCACTCGCTGGAGCTAAGGGAGAGCAAACGCTTGCCATCGCCTATGTAGCATCGCAGTTGACGCCCGCGATCGAGGGGGCAATTCGACATTCACTCGTCCAGCAGTGGGGAATTGGTGCATCGCATTGTTTTTCGATAACTGAAGCTGATGTTCCTCGGACTGCTACCGGTAAGCTACAGAGAAGCAAGCTTGCCGAAATGTTCAGCGGAGTTGCGCGTACCACTGTTCCGCTCCTGCCGGCTTCAAGCGCGCTTCAACGTATCGCACTGATACTCTCGAATTTCCTGGGTGGGCGCTTCTTGGGCGGGGATGACGATTTCTTTCAGATGGGAGGCGATTCACTTAGCGCTATGTCGGCGTCTATGGCTATCGAGCGGGAATTTGAAGTCAGCCTTCCCCCAGCGGTATTTGCATCCAACCCTACTCCCAGGGCAATTCTAAAGGTTGTGGAAGCCCGTGTAAGTGGCGTGAGCCGTGTCGCGGCGGTTCCGGTGAGAAAGGCTAGAGAAGAGGGACCCTCTCTCTTTCTAGCTCCGGGACTTCTCGGATCCAATGGCTACGCCTTGCATTTTAGCCGGTCTGGTTTCGGCGACCAAGGGGTATGGACATTCCACCTCCGTAACGCTTCAGACGCAGCTCTGCGGATGAAAAGCCTTGAGGAGTTTGCAGATGAGTGTGTGAAGGCCATGTTACAGATTCGGCCACGAGGGCCCTACCATCTCCTTGGGCATTCTTTCGGGGGCTTGCTGGCATACGCAATGGGTTGCCGGCTGCGTGAACTCGGTTATGCGGTGTCCACATTGGCAATCGTAGATGCACCGGCACCTGTTCACAATGGTAGGCATGGGGTCGCGTCACTTCCTTTTCCCCCGCGTGTCGCGGAGCACCACAGTTTGCTGGCAGCAAATTTTGTAGCTGTCCCCAGTGATCTGCGGGTGAGCTATTTTCGAGCAAAGGACAGTCCCCACGCCAGCCTTTCAGATCCTTGTGGAGGGTGGAACTTCTTAGCCGCAGGTGGTGTAGACTGTTATGAAATGCCTGGAGATCACCAGAGTATCGTGAGAGGAATCAATGCGGAAGTGCTTGCGCATGATGTACGAGGTGCCATCTTGGGGCGACCTGCGCCACACCACGTAGCACCACTGTCTGTGTCAACTGCTGTTCGTGCGCTTTTGCGAAGTGCTTTTTCGGCTTGCCGTATGGGTCTTGTTTCTAAGGAGATAGCAGATCTTCAGCTTGCGCTATCGATGGTTCCCGATTTTCCATATTGGGGACATGTGCGGCTTGCGCGTTCATGTTTGGCGATCGATCGCCTAGACGAAGGGATTCGTGCGTTTCGTAATGCATTGGAGCGAGACCCTTGGCCGCTTGGAACGAGGGCGACCCTCATTGGACTTCTACGGCGTTGCCGCCTTGCTTCACTATGTGAGGAGAGCCTTGCATATGCGGATTCTGTAGAGGTGACGTGTGCTGCGGACGCTTTTGGTAAGTATAGAATTTTCCGAGAGTTCGGTGCCTGGAGATTTGCAGAGAAGAGCCTTGTTCAAGGCCTCTCGGTTGCGCCTCAGGCCCTTGACTTGCGTGTTGAGCTGGTTCGTGCTCTTGCAGAGCAGGGCCAGAGCAAGCGGGCGGTTGATGAGATACGAATGGCACTTGCAACATCGATCGACAACAACTTGGCTCTCAGAGATCTTGGGGTTCTTGCGCTGAGGGTGGGGGCTCCCGACTTGGCGGAGGAGTGCTTTCGAAGATCGCTCGCCATTGATCCCGATGAGGACCCGCGCATGATAAGATTCTTGGAAAAGGTAGCAAGGCGAAAGGGAAACCTCGATGAGGCGAAGACCTTAGAGGCTTGGGCGTCCTCTTTATCTTCAGGAGGTTCACACCAAGTCTTTAGGACGGGGTCGTAAAAATTGTGATGTCTGTCGTCAGAAGATTTGAGGCATTTGGGTGCGTGATCGAAGAGAGGATCTGGCGCATCTGAACCGCCCCGCGATTGCCGGAGGTTTGTTGGCTTGACCTATGCAGCCTTGGGCAGCTTGTCCACTGCAGCCGTTGCAACTGTGCCGGTGCACGATTATGAGACAGCGTACTACGCCGGTTATGCTGCCAATTTGAACTCCGTATCTGGCGGCTTCAGGCCTGACAGATCGATGACGGTGAAGCGGCTCATTCGGAAAGCCTTTCCTCGATCAGCAACCCGTCCGGATTGGCATAGGCGTCGAGCCGCCTTGCACCCGCCACCGAGAAATCCCCGTACACGGCGCGCGGCCGGTATTCCCCGTCGAGGAACACATGCAGCTGGCCGTCACGGGTGACCTTGACCATCTGGATCTGCGTCACTCGGAAGCGCGGCTCCCACTGCTCTATGGCCGAGGTGATGGCCGCGAAGTACGGCACCACCTCATCAGGCGTCACAAGACGGCCCAGCAAGTTCGGAACGAAGGAGCCGTACCATTCCCGCATGATGCGCGAGCCGAAGCGGGTGTCGAATATGTCCCGGAGCGACTGCACGACATGCTCCCAGCCGGTGAGGATGCCGCCGGTCGCTGCATCGAGGCCGACAGAGGGATCGCGGAGATCGGTGTTCATGTGTCCGCTCCATAGTGACCCTGCGCGACCATCGCCTTGATGCGCTCTCCGATCCAGCGCATGACGTTTACGGCCATCGAATTGGCTTCCCTACCTCGCTCAGCATCAGTGACCTCAGATTGCGCAGCCTCTTTGGCATGCCAGCTTCCTTCCCGACTGTGGCATTTAGGAAGTCCCGC
>NZ_JBIICB010000408.1:0-33624 GCF_044239095.1 Aestuariivirga sp.
CCCCAAATCAAATCAGGGCATGATCATACATATTTATCGATCAAGACACTAGAGCGCTTCCGAGCCACCGGAAACCGCTTGTTTCTCTCTCCCGTCCGAAGGATGGGAAAAGGGAAAATGCTCAGTGCGCGGCCTCCCAGTCCTGCGCGGCCCGGGCATCGACCTGGAGGGGCACGGAGAGCTTCACCGCGGGCTCCGGCGCCTGGACCATGACGCGCTTCGCCAGCTTCATGGTCTCTTCCGCCTCGGCGTCCGGGCATTCGAAGATCAGCTCGTCGTGGACCTGCAGCAGCATGCGCGCGGCGAGGCCCGCGTCCTTCAGCGCATCCGGCATGCGGATCATGGCGCGGCGGATGATGTCTGCTGCCGCACCCTGGATCGGCGCGTTGATGGCGGCGCGCTCAAGGAAGGCGCGCTCGGAGGGGTTGGGCGACTTGATCCTGGGGAAATGCATGCGGCGGCCGAAGATGGTCTCGACATAGCCCTGCTCGCGCGCCAGCTGCTTGGTTGCTTCCATGTAGTCCCGGATGCCCGGAAAGCGCTTGAAATAGGTGCGGATGTAGTCTCCCGCCTCCTCCCGCCCTATTCCTAGCTGGTTGGCGAGGCCGAAGGCCGAGATGCCGTAGATGATGCCGAAGTTGATGGCCTTGGCGCGGCGGCGCACCATCGGGTCCATGCCAGCGATGGGCACGTTGAACATTTCGGACGCCGTCATGGCGTGAATGTCCAGGCCTTCGGCGAAAGCCTTCTTCAATTGCGGAATATCCGCCACATGGGCCACCACGCGCAGCTCGATCTGGCTGTAGTCGGCGCTGATGAGCTTCGACCCTTCGGGTGCGATGAAGGCCGAGCGGATCTTGCGGCCCTCCTCGGTGCGCACCGGAATGTTCTGCAGGTTGGGCTCGGTCGAGGCGAGGCGGCCGGTGGAGGTAGCCGCCAGCGAATAGGAGGTGTGGACGCGCTTCGTCACCGGGTTGATGAAGTTGGGCAGCGCATCCGTGTAGGTGGAGCGGAGCTTGGAGAGCTGGCGCCAGTCCAGCACGCGGCGGGCGAGTGCGATGCCTTGGGCGGCCAGATCCTCCAGCGCGTCCGAGTCCGTGCTCCAGGCGCCGGTGGCGGTCTTGCGGCCGCCGGGCAGGCCCATGCGGCCGAAGAGGATGTCACCCAGCTGCTTCGGGGACCCGATGTTGAAGCGCTCGCCCGCGAGATCATAGACCTCCTTCTCGATCACCGCGCAGGAGGTGGCGAGATCGTTGGACAGGCGGCGGAGCAGTTCAGGATCGATGAGAATGCCTTCCATCTCCATCGCGGCCAGCACCTGGACGAGCGGGCGCTCCAGCGTTTCATAGACGGCGCGCTTGCCGACGCCAGCGAGGCGGGGCTTGAGGAGGAGCCAGAGGCGGAGTGTGACGTCCGCATCCTCCGCGGCGTAGCGCGTGGCGTCCGCGATGGGCACGCGGTCGAAGGTGATCATCGACTTGCCGGAGCCCGCCACATCCTTGAAGGCGATGCAGCTGTGGTTGAGGTGGCGGCGGGACAGCTCATCCATGCCGTGGCCCACGTCGCCCGATTCGAGCACGTAGGACATCAGCATCGTGTCATCGATAGAGGAGACGGGCATGCCATGGCGGGTCAGCACCTCGATGTCATACTTGAGGTTCTGGCCGATCTTGAGGATCGACGGGTCATCCAGCAGCGGCTTCAGCGTGGCGATCGCCTGAGCCAGCGGGATCTGGCCCTCCACCAGCTCGCCGCCGAACAGGCCGCCGCCCGTGGCCTTGTGGCCGAGCGGAATATAGCAGGCCTTGCCCGGGGCCAAGGCCAGCGACACGCCGGCGAGATTGGCCTGCATCGAGTCGAGCGAGTCCGTCTCCGTGTCGATGGCGATGTAGCCCTTCTCATAGGCGGCATCGACCCAGACCTTCAGTACACTGAGGGATGTGACCGTCTCGTACTCTGCATGGGTGAAGGGGATGGCGAGAAGGGCCGAGTCATCCTGGGTGGGTGCTGCGCCCGCGGGCGCAGAGGTGGGGACGGCTTCCGCTTTGGGCTTTGGGGCCGCGGTCTGCGCGAGGGGAAGCTCCACGCCCTCAGGCGGCCAGAACTTCACCTCGACGGGGATGGGATCGATGGCCGCAGCATCGCAGTCCAGCTCGCCCGCGATCTTCCGGGTGAAGCTCGTGAACTCCAGTGCCTTGGTGAAGCCGATGAGCTGGGTGGCCTTGGGCGTATCAACCGCAAAGCTGCCGGCGTCATGGGTGAGTGGCACGTGCTCGTCGAGCGTCACCAGCCGCTTGGAGATGCGGGCCTGATCGGCGAACTGGATCAAGTTCTCGCGGCGCTTCTGCTGCTTGATCTCAGGCGCTCTTTCGAGCAGCGTTTCGAGGTTGCCATATTCGGTGATGAGCTGGGCGGCTGTCTTGACGCCGATGCCGGGGACGCCTGGCACATTGTCCACTGAGTCGCCCGCCAGCGATTGGATGTCGATGACCTTGTCCGGCGTGACGCCGAATTTCTCCATGACCTCGGGCTCGCCCACCTCGCGGTCCTTCATCGTGTCATAAAGGGCCACGCCGGGGCGGATGAGCTGCATCAGGTCCTTGTCTGACGACACGATGCGGCAGGTGGCGCCGGCCTCCACTGCCAGGCGGGCGTAGGTGGCGATCAGATCATCCGCCTCGTAATTCTCCTGCTCGACGCAGGCGACGTTGAAGGCGCGGGTGGCCTGGCGGATCAAGCCGAACTGCGGGCGGAGATCGGCCGGGGGATCCGGCCGCTGAGCCTTGTATTGCGGATAGATGTCGTTGCGGAAGGACTTCGACGAATGATCGAAGATGACGGCCAAATGCGTGGGCTTCTGGCCGGAATTCGTCTCCTTCAGCAGCTTCCACAGCATGTTGCAGAAGCCCTGCACGGCGCCGACGGGCAGGCCGTCCGACTTGCGCGTCAAGGGCGGGAGCGCGTGATAGGCGCGGAAAATATACCCAGACCCATCGATGAGGTAGAGATGGTCGCCGGGCTTCAAGGGAGATGCGGATGACATGACTGCACTATGCCACCGGGAGGGGGCCGATGCCAGCGCCTCACGCCTGCATGTTGTCGATCACCGTGACGCCCACGCCGGTGTAGCCGTCCATCGCCTTCAAGGCCGCACCCGCGTCAGACAGCGCGATGCGCCGCGTGATCATGCGGGCGGGATCCAGCCTGCCCCCCGCAATCATGCCGAGAAGGCCGGAAAAGCGGCTGGCGGCAATGCCGCGCGTGCCGAGGATGGAGATCTGCCGGGCATAGACCGTCTCGAGCAGGGGAATGGGCGGGCTTGCATGCGGGCCCAGCGGCTGGCCGATCTGCACATGACGGCCGAGCTTCCTGAGGCTGCGCACCGAGTTGTGGATGGTGGCGGTGATGCCGAGGCCGTCAATCGAGACATGGGCGCCGCCGCCGGTGATGTCGCGCACCGCAAGCGCGGTGTCTGCCACGGACGCAGGATTGAGGGTAACGTTGGCGCCCAGCTGGCGCGCCATGGCGAGCGCCTCGTCATTGATGTCGATGGCCAGCACCTGGGCGCCAAGGGCAGAGCCGATCATGACGGCGGACAGGCCCACGCCGCCGCAACCATGGATAGCCAGCCACTCCCCGGGCTCCAGCCGCGCGCGGTCCACCAGGCCGCGGAAGGCGGTGGTGAGGCGGCAGCCCATGGCGGCGGCCTCCGCGAAGCCCAGTTGCTCCGGCAGTTTCACCAGGTTGAAATCGGCCCGCGGCACGGCAAGCATCTCCGCAAAGGCCCCCCAGCCGGAAAAACCCACCACATGCTGATGATTGCACACGGTGGGCTCTCCCCCGCGGCAATCCGGGCAGGTGCCGCAGGCGAGGATGAAGGGCGCCGTGACCCGGTCCCCCAGCCGGAAGCCGCGGCAGTCTGGCCCGGCGGCGATGACGGTGCCCGCAAATTCATGCCCCGGCACATGCGGCAGGGCCACATCCGGATCAACCCCGCTCCAGCCATGATGGTCCGACCGGCATACGCCGCAGGCGGCGACCTTCAGCACCACACCATCCGGCGGGCAGGCCGGATCCGCCACGGTCCTGATCTCCAGCGGACCCCGGTAAGCCTCGAACACGGCAGCCTTCATGACGGCACCTCCCAAACAGCCTGTTAGCGCCAGCCATTGCGGAACGCCATGCCAATCGGGTATAGGGATTGCATGCTCCGCTGCACCCGTAGCTCAGCTGGATAGAGTGCTGCCCTCCGAAGGCAGAGGTCACAGGTTCGAATCCTGTCGGGTGCGCCAAATTTCCCCAATAAAATCAGTTAGTTATCTCGTCTCCACACTGAGCGCCCAGCTCGCAAAGTAGTATACTCTAGACTATACTACAGCAGGCTGCTACGCTGCCCTAATTGGGGTGCCACTTTAGGCACTATTGCAGCTAATACAAATGCTTAACTTAAGCATTTTGGAGGAGTGGCATGGCAGATACCACTAACCTTTCTGATCCAAGCGATGCTGAAGGCGCCACAAAGGCCGTTGACGCACCACAGCGACACCGCACTGAACCCATACCAGGCACGCTGACTGAGATCAGCGGATATCCAAAGAAGCTGAAGATCTACAAGCTTGAGGCAAGTCCGTATTGGTGGGTGAGAACCTTCCATAACGGAAAGGTCTACCGCAGGAGTACGAAGACAGAGGTCAAGCGAGACGCCACCATCTTTGCGAGGTCCTTCTACGACCAAGTGATCAGCGGCCGCGTGATGGCTCCGCAGCGCGAGAAGGATGTGGTCACCTTCGCAAAAGTAGCTGCTGCGATGATGAAGTCGAAGAAGGCGCAAGCGGCTCGCGGCGACCTCACTGACATGACCTACAAGATTATGGACTACAGGTTGAAGAAAACCATCCTGCCTGCGCTGGGCAGCAGAGAAATTGCCAGCATCCACTTTGAGGACATGGAGGAACTGCTGAATGACCTGTCACATCAAAATCTGACAGGCTCAACCATCAATGGCTACATGAAGACCGCAAAGAGCGTCTTCACCTACGCCTACAAGTGCAGAGATATTCCCAGCGTTCCGCACTTCCCCAGCGTCGACGCAGACCATCAACCGCGTGGCTACTTCACCAAACAAGAATATCGCCGCATGTGCGACAGAGCGGAGGAGCTGATTGGCAGCCGCTTTGAATATCGCAAGCTGATGAATGATAAGGGTGAAGAGCAGTTGGGTCAGCTCTTTGCGGAAGGAGACACCAAAGACGGGCGGTTGATACGCAAGACTACGATCACGCAAGAGCTGCTGGACCTCATCATCTTTGCTACCAACAGCTATGTGCGTCCTACAGACATTAAGAACCTACAGCACAAGCATGTCACTGTCGTGCGCGAAGAGCACATCTACCTTCGCTTGAACCCGCCAGAAACGAAAGGCCACAACGAGCCATTTGTGACGATGGAAAAGGCGGTGGAGATCTATGAGCGGCTGACAGCGCACAACAAGAAGCTGGGCAGACCGACTGGGCCAGAGGCCTATGTGTTCTTCCCCAACTACGAAACACGCGACTACGCACTGAAGGAGCTTGAGCGCCAATTCGCGGTGCTGATGTGGGATTTGAACTACGGCAAAGGCCCTAATGGCGAACAACGCACCATCTACTCGCTACGCCACACCTGCTTCATGTTTAGGCTGATGTATGGCGAGAAGATTGACCATGTGACACTTGCACGAAATGGTCGCACTTCACCTGAAATGATTGACAGGCATTACGCATCGCATCTGCGTGGTGAGGACAACATTGAGATGCTACAATCGCGGCGGCCAAAGAAGAAGGCTGCTGCAAAGAAAGGGGCGAAAGGGCAGTAGCACTACCCTCTCGCTTGTCACGCATCACGCCGCCTTCTTTTTCACCGTGCGCGGCATGGCCTTTGCGTCCTCAAACGCACCATCAAGTTCACCATCCTTTGTGGCAGCAATGACCATCTCAATCACTGCAGCCAGGTTGGACCGCTCACCAACGGCAATGGCACTCTTACCGTCCGCAATAGGAACGAGCTTGTTGCCGTAGCGCAGAATGAAGAAGCAGTTACCAGCAGCATCCGTACGCCACCACCGCTTCACACGCTTTGGGCTTTCCACCAGCTGCTTGCTGCCATCCTGCTGCTTTACCCAACGCTGGCGGTGCACAACATAACTCTCGTTCTGCGCAAGTGCCAGCTGCTGCTCAAGCTGCGTGAGGAACTTGTTGCGCCGCGCAAGCGTGGGATCTGCGCTAAAGGACTTGGGAACGGACACGAACTGCAGGGACTTCAACTTGCTCATTTCAACCTCCTGTGTGTTTGAGCGTGAAACAAGCGTGTTGTCTGTTTGACGTTTGGACAACCTAAAAGACGTCATTCACCTGTCTTTTTCAGAAACTCAGTGCAGATGTGCTTTGAGTAGCGGCACGTTGGATAATGAAATGGAGCGCGAAATCATTATCCAGCGCACAAACGCTTTTTTACGGGCTCTACACGGGCTTTTGGGGCTGTCCGCTACTGCTATAGCGGGGAGTGGTAGCAAGGGCGCTGCTAGGGCTTCGCAGGGGCTTTTGTAGCGCGGAGTTGCTGCTGTGCTACCTGCGCTTTGATCTGCGCTTTCCGCACTTTCAGTGCCTGCTGCGCTTTCCTGTTGCGTTCCAACTCAGATTTCAGCCTGTCATTTCCCACGACTTCATCAATCGTCATTGGCCCAGCAACTCCTGCTCGCGTATCTTGCACTTAGCCTGAATGGTTTCGTTGATGGCGGCAATGGCCGACCTGAGTGTGGCTCGCGTCCTCACGCAACTGCTGGCGTTCAGTTCATTACTGAGTTTTGCTGCGAGGAATACGAGGCTGCCAATGTGAAGGCTATATCCCCTGTTCTTCATACACGCGAAGTAGGTCGTGTTGCGCCCCATTTGCCTGCTGAGATCAGCCAGGCTTTCAACAAGTCCAAGCGCGATCAGTTTGTCTGCGAGTTGTTCGTCCAGCGCAACTTTTCGTCCGCTGTATTGTCGTGTTTGTTTCGTTCTCATGTGTGTATTTATACAAATGCGCGAGAATCGCATTTCAGCGGTGTTTTCGAGATTATTGCTAAATACTAACATGAACATGAGGACTGACGACCCCGTGTTCCACACTGCTACATGTCTCGCACAGGACAATTTCGTGTGCTGTTGATCTGATACAGGAGGGTCAATGAATGTGAGAGCAGCACGGCGAATGACACTAAACGCACAGGCTGGACACTTGTGCGCTGCACAGCGTCTCCCTTTGCGAGTTCCGCACTTAAACAAAACGCTTTGTCATCTCGCTGCTGGCTAAACAGGCTAGCGAAGCAAACAGCGGTCAAAGCCATCATAGATGGCACTTGAGATATGACGACAGTAATCTCACATCAATGACTGTCTGCGGTAGTGGAAGTTCAAAGGTCGCAGACATAGATGAGCAGGCATTCAGCATAAAAGGCAGGCAATCGTAACAGCGCCTTACCCCAGTTAAATGGGTTGCGAACAGTTGAACGACGAAGAACTCAGCGAAAAGCAGAGGCTTTTTTCATTTGGCGATGGGGAAACCCATCGTCGGTGTGACTTAAATCTAGCGAAATGCTAGACGAGTTCAATCACTTCAACTCAATAACAAATAATCCATCCATCTATCGCCACTCAAATTGTCCATCGCGAGTGATAGAAACAAATGAACAGAAGAAAATGCGAATAAGTGAATTGTCAGAGCGCAGCGATAGACAATGAACGCAATGAGCAGTCTACGCGAAGCGTGGACTATCCGCAAATAAAAACATGTCAATCAAGTATCATTAGCAGTGAGACGTTCCAACTCCTCATTAAACTCCTTCATTGTCTGCTCTAATTCCGCTTGCTGTTCCTCATCAAGATCAAAGTCATAGATGTACAGCGTGACAGGGCACTTGAACTTGTTCGCCCAATTAATAGCGAGATATAGGCTCATGTTAGGCCTCTCCTCGAACCAAGTTGTAATATCTTCCTCATTGATATCGTATTGGTCAGCAAATGGCATATCATTGTCTACACAACTGGGTTCAATCGCAGCTGTAATGGGGCAAGAGCGATACTGCCGCTTACGACGATCTACAATATTGGCAATTGGCATTGTCCATCTCCTTCCAAGTGTCGTTTCAACACGACAGTTCCATGCTGAACATGTCACAGCGATTGAGCACGACGTAGATCCTACTGGGAAATCATCCCTCAGCATTTAACAACAACAAGTACGTCGTTCCGCTTGATGTCGTTAAGTGATCCAGCCTTCTGATTGAGCCATGATACGCGGGCTGGCAATTAAGCCATGCATTTCAAAAGAGAGGTAATTTGAGAATGTCACTGAATGAAGGTTGTTACTACGCCATTATGGCCCTTGCAGAGAGCATAAATAATAACTGCGATTTGCCTCACAGCGAGTTATATATCTCACGCATCGTAGATGCTATGTCTGCTATTGCGCAAATCGCTGTTGAGATTGAATTGAGCAACCGCAAGATATCCCTTGATGCACGGCTAATGGAAAGCAGAGTATTGTTAAAGACAATGCTAAATGACGCTGATGATTACGATGACTTAAAGCAGGGAGCCATCTGTGCAATGCTCATAGAGCTAGCCGCAAATAATGGTCGTTTTGCCGCCGCACTCCATTCCATCAATTCGTGGCTTGAGACCGATGATGGGCAACGATTGTACGCTGAGGAATGCCCAAAGTATTCAATCATACCTTCTATTCTTAAAGCAGCGAATTGGTCGGCCAGCGGAGTAGCTGCCTAACATTTCAAAACGCACAAGCAGCGATCGCTGGTCTTAATTAATCAGCGATCGCCATTGATTTAAGTCCCCCAAAATTGTCATTTCAACACGACAGCCACACACTACTTCTTCGTCAGAAGTGCTGCTTGAGCAGACGTCGAAATAGGAAATATGCCCCGGCCTGCATATTCTATGAGCGTATTTGCCTGCTTAAGATAGCGGCTTACGGTAGCTGCTTTTACCGCTTTCGGATCAGCCCCGTCTTTCTCATCCACAATGATGCCGATCTCATCGCCAATGTCGTGCAGCTTCATGTCTGGCTTTTGTTTCCGCAAACGATAGACCTGCCAGTGCTGATGAAGTGAGTGGAGGACTGGCCTTGTCGCCACTTCATACTTCGCCCGCTTGTCAGCCTCACGCACAGGTACCTGCTTTCGCAATGGCTTGAGCAACTGCTTCAATTCAGCGAGCAACTCATCCACATCGCGATCAACAGGCAATGACACAACAACGCGGTTATCGTCATTCAGATTGAAATCTGCACTGGGATAGACATGGATAGGGTCATCTTGCGGGATGCTGAATAGCAGTCTGCCACCGCGCTTCCACCATTTTATGAAGTCGTCATCGCGTACATCGCCAAAGTCTGCATAGAGGGCGGCGTATTCGCCTATCCCGCCGCTCTCACAGCACACACGATATCCCTCGTGCTCCTTCAGAAACAGCCACCAATAGTAATAGACGCTGCGTTGATGCGGTTGAGCGCCCTTAAAGGGAAGCTTGGGAAGCTCATCGTCTGTATATGAATCCAAGTCCGTAAGTGGTGGCGCATAGCGGAAATAAAGCGGGCGTCGACCAATCAGTCGTTTCTCATACATCCCAAGCGTCTCCCAAGTCTGACTTGACTCACCTTAACAACGACGCCTCACAGCGATCAATCCCATCCTGTTAATTCAACAAATCAGTGCTGCGTGAGATATTCAAATCATCAGAGCAGACGCTCTGTGCGGCGAAACGAAAGCAAGCCGCTCACATTTGAAAAGGACAAGATATTATGACCACCATTATTTCCGCCGTGCCTGCCAATGTTATCGTTGACGCTACTGCCGTTGTTGCTGACGCAAACGCTATCGTGTTTCACGACACTGCTGCTGTTGCTGCTGCGAGCACCCCCGCTATTGTTAGCGCCTATAGTGAGCTTGAAGCCATTGCTATCGCAAAGGACACTTGGGAGACCACTGTCTACCGCACCAGCAACGACCAGCTTTACGCACTTCTGCAGCGTTGCTATGGCCTCTACACGCTTATGTGCAAGAACACCGACACCGCCAAGCAGCTCGTTGAAGACGTCGACAAGTATCTCGCAAAGAAGGAGTACAAGGTCGCCCCTAGCAGCCACACGCTGGCGAAGATCGTAAAGGCGGTGTTTGGTGTGGATCGTCGCCGTGTGAGCGCATACAGCATTGCTCTGCGTGCTGCGCTTGCCGCTAAGATTGCAGTTGCGGACCTTCCGAAGTTTATTCGTGACAACAACGGCGTGGAAGAACTCCGCCTCGCCAAGTCCCCTAATGCCAAGTCGCCCAAGCAGAAGGCTGATGCCGCCAAGCTCTCCATTGGAGAAAGTGTGATTGCGAAGCTCAAGCTGGATGTGCTGGCCGGACAGTATGACGAGGCGAAGGTCGGCAGCCAGCATGTGCTGATTGTGACGCAGGGCGCAGATGGGTACTTCGACCTGAATGCGCTGGTGTCCAGTGATACCGCTTTGAATGCCGCACTTGCTGCTTTTTACACGCAGAACAAGGCGAAAGTCGCTGCGGCTGCGAAGGACCACACGGCGGAGAACGACGATGCAGCTCAGGCACAGCGCATTAAAGAAGCTGCTGTAGCTGCTCTTCATTAAAAGCATGAAGCTGGGGCGGGGAGACGTACTCGCCCTCTTCTTCCAAAAAACTTTCTACGACCTCCCATTTAACGATAGGATATTTCATATGACTTGTAATCCCGACCATTATAATCCGGCTTCCATAGCTGACATTGTGTTTCCGACCCAGTACAGCTGTGACGTGATACACGACATAGTAAACGGTGCACTGCCGTTTCCTGCTTCTGGTATAAATGGCATCTTGCTCTACGGTGTGCCTGGAACAGGCAAGAGTGCACTTGCCAAGCTACTGCCTGACGAGATGGAGTTGGCACGAAGCGGAGAGTTGCCCAACACAAAGTATGTGCAGGTCAAGCAGGGCAATAATGGTGCCTCTGTAATCAATCAGGTCGCCAACCAGAGCATTGTGGTCCCGCTGAGTGGCAGATATCACTACTTCGTCTTGGACGAGGTTGACAATCTCACTGCTCCTGCAATGCGCTCGCTTAAGTCGGCAATGAACAGTCCAAACTCTATCTTCATACTGACAACAAACTACATCAATGAGATTGAGTCCAGCGTTCAAGATCGGTGCCATCGCTTAGCCTTTAATGCTGCTCCCGCGCCTTTGTGGTTGCCATTGTTCAGGCGTGTCTTAGCGGACATGGATGCTATCACTCCCGCTGACAACGCTTTGCTTCCCATCATTGAAGACTGCAAGGGGTCGGCACGTAAAGTGGTCAGCGCAGCATTCCAGATCGCAAGTAAGCAGAAGCGAATGACGCTATTGACCTAGCAGTCCGCAAAGTTCTTTCAATTCAATATCACTAAGGAGTACATAGGTGAGCTAGCGCCTCAACGATTTCATACATACCAACTAACCCATTACACTAATATTTTTTTAATCATGGAGAATTTTACAATGCAGAATGTACAGGATATTCTTTCGCTTCTCAAGACAACGGCAAAGACGGCTGAAGAGCTTGAGCTTATAAGAAATGCTTTCACTCTTGGTCGGGAGTTAAGGAGTTCTTTTGGGGCGCAGGATCTAATTGATGATATCGTCGGTCACCAAACCGGATCAGTCCCAATGTCCCGAATTGAATGCATAGAAAGAATTGTGGAGTATTCAGAGCAGCGATTTAGCTGGTGTATTGACCAATACTTTGAATTGAATAGTGCATTCGACATCAATGAAGGAGAGCACTTCTCTGTTGATTTCGAGGATCGTCTAACCGATCATTCAGGAGTAACCCCTGCTCAACTCTATATCGGCGACGAGCGTGGCCAGCTGCTTTGGGAGTGTTGCTATTCAGGTGATCTGGGAGCCATACTTGATCGACACAAGATTTCTTTCGGCTTCATCGCTCTATCTGAGAATGAGTACTTCGGTCACGAGGTGAGAGACAGTAGTCAATTTGCTGACTTCGAATGCCATGACGTTTATGGTGTTGACATTCACATCCTCTATGAATTTCTTGCCGAGATGGAAAAGACGCAGGATTGCTTTAGGCAGTCATGAGCAGCTTTTGTCCGGATGTCAGGATTTCTCAGATAACCTGAACTCGGGTAGATACGTTCCTCAGAATGACAGCGGCGGTTGCTTAACCGTTTTCAATACCGGTGGACACTCCACCGGTATTTTTTGTTTAGAACCCGTAGACGGAACTCAATGGTTTGGAGATCATTATCGTTCAGGATGATACCCTGGGAAGGTATCATATCACGCAAATTACAAGGTGTGAAGCCGACAGCCAGAGGAGTTCGTCATGGCCATGCCCGCTGGCTTACTGGTCTCCAGCTATGCCACGAGGACGTTATAGGCAGGTCATAGTTCCGTTGAGATCGCCATGAACATGGGTACGAGCGTTGTGTTGACTCGGCGGCATTAATTCCATTATTTGGCGACGATGGTTGCAGACAGGCTAACATCGGGAACAGCAGTTGGCGAGATGGGGAATCTGGATGCTAGAGAGACGGATTGATGGCAAGCGTCGTGTTAACACGACGCCTTCTTCGCGGATTGCCATTCCCACGTTTAAAGGTATTATGTGGGCACTTCATCCAATCCGCAGTTGAGCATTTTCGCAATCAAAGGCACTCCTTCAATGAATTTGAGACTCGCTTTTTGTTGGGTTGCCTTACTTTACGTTTCGACTTTTGATTTTGCCTCCCCTGCGTGGGCGGAGAAGAGGGTCGCTTTAGTTATCGGAAACTCGGCATACGAGCATACGTCTCAGCTTAAGAACCCGACGAACGATGCGAGATCTGTCGTTGCCCTATTCAGTAAACACGGGTTTGATACAGAGCTAAAGCTGGATCTGGATCGCCGGTCCTTTATACAAGCACTCTCAGACTTCACTCATCGCGCCGAAGGAGCTGATGTCGCGATCTTCTACTATGCTGGTCATGGCGTATCACTTGATGGACGGAATTACCTCATTCCAACCGATAGCGTGATCAACCGAGCAATCGAAGTCAAGTTAGGCGCAGGCGTTGATGCCGAACTCGCAATTGATCAGGCACTTGCAAATGCGAAAGTGAAACTTATCTTTCTTGATGCCTGTCGAGACAATCCGTTTGTCGAACAAATAAAGCGATCCTTGGGTACAACAAGATCCGTATCAGTTGCGAGTGGCCTTTCGGAGATGAAGTCTGGCGCAGGCACGCTCATATCGTTCTCAACGGCTCCTGGTCAGGTTGCTCTTGATGGCGAAGGAGAAACAAGCCCTTTTGCTGCTGCTCTCGTGAAACATCTATCTGAGCCGGGATTAGAAATTCGACTAGCAATGACAAAGGTCAGAGGTGACGTAGAAAAGGAAACAGAAGGCAAGCAAGTACCGTGGGAAAGCACCAACCTCACGGGTTTTTACTATCTATCGGAGATACCTCCACAAGAACTTGGCCTATTAGAGGATGCACCCTCCGAAAATGAAAGCAAAGATACAGCAGCCCGCTTAGAGGCAGAGACAGAATTTTGGCGGAGCATCAAAGATAGTACTGATCCACTTCTCTTTAAATCGTATCTCAACATTTACCCTGGTGGGGTCTTTAGGCCGATAGCTGAAGCAAGACTTAAGGAACTTCTCGCTAGCACAACTACTGCTGATGTCAGCAGCGAGAAGGTGACGAACCGAGTGGAAAGTGCCGAGACGGCAGGTGTCTCGACCAAAAATGAAATTTCGCTCTCGGACCCACGCGATAACGTGGTTGATCCTCCCGATGTAACTGCAGAGGCAAAAGATACATTCGCTGAGGGTATAGAGCCAAAAACGAAGACAGTGACTACGAATACTCTTGCCCGGAAGGGTCGCCAACCTAACGTAGCAAATGATGCCAGTGAGATTGCTGAGGACAGAGCTAAGCTAAACAAGAACAAGCCCGCTAAACCTTTAAAAGAGGCGAGCCGAGGTGCAGATGAGGCTGGCTATTTGACCAACAAGGTCAAAAAAAATGGGGAAGGAGACAGAGGGTGGACCGTTCCCTCTGGCGCCATTATTCTTAAAAAGAGCATCAAGTCCGTAACAGTCCAATTTCGTGGTAAAAAGTACAAATGTGTTTGGCAAGGCGGTACTGGTGATGCAGCTGGCGGACGCTGTAGCTGCCGTGCAAATTAACAGTATGGTATCTCTGTGTGCTCGTTAGTGGTCTATCCTCTGTCTTGTCAACACTGCATCCGCAAAAACTCTGCCTATTCAGATTGTGACGCTGACCGTTGAGCTTATTGAGATGGGTGAGAAACACTGAGCTTACTCTCTCCAACCACAAAGTGAACAAGTTGGGGGCCACACAATTTGACCCCAACTCGCCTCTCTACTGGATTGGCTGGGACAAAAGAGTCTGATTAAAGGTTCTCAACGGCTTGTTGACGTGCGAATCTGAAAGTATGCGCGATGGTATCAGTTTCACCGTTTCTGCCGTCGACTGTCAGCTTTTATGCGAACTTGAATTGGCTCCCCTCAGTTCGCAGAAACATGTCTGGCGGGCCTGTATCGTGCTGCTGAGCAGCGAAGGCTTGGGCACCTCGGCGATCCCACCCGATACACTCACGCTGTCCATCATTCATGCCTGCAAGGGCTCGGCTCGGCGGATAATCAGCGCCGCTGTCCAACTCGCAAATCGCCAGCAGCGGCTTGCTGGTGCGTCTCAATCGCCAGTGTCAGCAACTCAGCAGCCATCTGGGCAGGGTACAGGGGGGGGCAGACCTTAGGCAGTCAGACAGGTAGCGCCTCACCATAGCTGTCGTTTCAACACGACACGCAGTCACAGCTTCAAGCCGTCGGGGAAACTCGGCGGTTTCCTCGTTGATCGCGCAGGTAGGACTGTCGTGCCAACACGACGAAAGAGGCTGACTAGACCATCTACCTTTACTGGAAGAGCGGTATAGTTGGCCGCTACCAAAAGGGGTGGTCCGCCGATAGTGCCCGCCCGCCTAACGTCTGAAAATCTGATGACTTTACAATCCAAGAGATGAGACATAGCGTAGGCTTTGGCCCCGTCTAAATGGTCAATCAATAATGCTAAGATCAGACAACCACGACACCCCACAAGTGTTGAAGGCTACCAACAGATGGCTGGCCCTTTGCTCTATTGTAGCAGTCGTATTGCTCGCCCAACCTACCGCTGCATTTGCTGAAGGTGAATGCAGAGATGCCTATGCTGATTTCGCCAAGGAACGGAATAGCAAGGCCATGGCATACAGTGACAAGACTGGCCAGTGCTATTGGTGGGGTGGCTGGGAAAGTTACAAACGAGCAGCACAAGAGGTGTTGAACCACTGCAACAAAGAGGCTGGGCACTGTCGCGTGGTTGATGTTGTTGCCGACATGAAGAAGATTAAGAAAAAAGAGGCCGAAGATATTAGGAATGCCCAAACCAAGCTAAAGGAATTAGGACTCTATTCTGGCAGGATTGATGGGAAGCGCGGCGTTGGCACTATTGCCGCGATTAAAGCGTTTCAAAATCAGATAGGGCGAATGGATACTGGCGGGCTTGATCAGTGGACGCTTTACGAGCTCTCCAGAGTGAATTCTGACGGCAAATACAACCCGGCTAATTCAGTAGGTGCTTTTTCAGACAAGATTATATGTGGTGGTGCGCTTAGCACATCGAAAAGCACTTGGGATAAAAACCCTTTGATGGCCAATAATGTTGCCGAAGCAGAACGGCGTGGTCTATCGATTGATGATTGCAGGATGGCCGTGGGGCTCGCACCCATTTATGGTGATACTTCTACGAATGTGCATACTCGCACATCAACTCAGCGGATTTCATCTCATGTCACGGATTGGGAGGACTCCTTTCTCTGTCCAGCCGCTCTTGTACCCGATCGGAATGCTTACTCAACAGGATCCGCTTTTGCTGAATATGTCGCAGAAGCCAAGCGTCGTCGTCTCTCTGTTGATGATTGCAGAGTAGCGATTGGACTTGCTCGGACCATCGAGCTGCAATCAAGCATAACCACGCGACCAGCTAAAGCTCTATGTACAAGTGCTTTGGCCGCAGAGGGGGAGTCATGGGAGACAAAGCTAAATTTTGAGACTGAGGTACGTGAAGCCAAGCGTCGCGGTCTCTCTGTCGATGACTGCAGGAGAGAAATCGGGCTAACAACGGTGACTGATCAACCTGATTTCCTTAGGACTGATGTAGAGGCATTCTTGAATAGTGATACCGGCTTCAACTCAGCAAGTCAGAATAACAATTCCAATCTTTGCGTAGCTGCACTGGTAGCCAGCAGAGACAAATTCGCAACAGGAGAGGCGTTCTCGAGAGAAGTTGCAGAAGCCAAGCGTCGTGGTCTATCTGTTGATGATTGCAGAGTTGCTATCGGACTATCCGTCGCCAGTAACTCCTACGATGATGGCGGTTCATCCGTATCACGGCTCTCAGATCAGTACATTTGCCGTGGAGCTTTCAACGCCAATGGTAATGATTGGGATCAATCTGCTCTTTTCGCCAGCCACGTCGTAGAAGCCAAACGTCGTGGTCTATCCGTTGATGATTGTAGGGTGGCGATTAGAAAGGACACAGCGTCACAAACCACGATTACTCCATACGAAGATCGCTCCGACGAATTCATCTGCCGAGCCGCACTCCTATTAGATCGTTCGGACTGGAATAGCTCCCACGGCTATGCAGCATTTGTCGAAGAGGTGAACCGCCGTGGCTTGTCCTTGGAAGAGTGCAGAGTGGCAATGGGCGAATTGGAAAGTGTTATTGGCGACAATGGAACGATGTACATCGACCGAAGTAAAAAGGTCGACTCGGAGCACATGAACGCAGAAGATAGAGAGGTTTGCATACAAGCACTGAGCATGATGCGCGATGGATGGGATCCCAATAAAACATACTTGGATGTCGCAGAAGCCAAGCGTCGTGGCCTCTCTGTTGATGACTGTAGAGCAGTTCTCGGTCTAGACAACAACAAACTCGTAGCGTCTACAAATGCTATACGACAGCGTCCAAACGAGGCTATTTGTACTTCTGCACTAATCCCAACCCGTACACGTTTTTCTTCAATTGCGGCTTATCAGCCTGAAGTAGAAGAAGCCAAGCGTCGTGGTCTGTCCGTTGATGACTGCAGAGCGGCTCTCGGCATAGAGAAGAATACAGTGATAACTTCCACAGATGCTATACGACTGCGTCCCAAAGAGGCTATTTGTACTGCTGCACTAATTCCAACCCGTAGACGCTTTTCTTCATTAACGGCTTATCAGCCTGAAGTAGAAGAAGCTAAACGTCGCGGTCTTTCTGTTGATGACTGTAGGGCAGCGATTGGATTTGGACCCCTGAACATATCACCTGTTGAGGAGTCCAACATGGTGACAGAAAAAGCAGACAATGTTATATGTAATGCTGCATTAAACTCGGCTCGCACCGACTGGGACAATAACGGTATCTTCAGTGTCGATGTGACAGAGGCAAAGCGTCGCGGTTTTTCTATTGATGATTGTAGGATAGCGATTGGATTCACAAGACTTCAAGAACCCATTGCTCATTCGAAAGAAATTTTTGTAAGTGCCAATAGGGCTTCTTGCTACAATGCGCTCAATTATAATAGAGATAATTGGAGCAGATCAGAGTCCTTCGCGCCAGATGTTTTGGGGGTTATACGACTTGGACTTTCCGTTGATGATTGCAGGGCAGAGATTGGTCTTGCTCCGCTAGCTATATTGCCTCCGCAAGACACCACCATTTCCGAAAATACAGTTCCCTCCCCTAAGCCGCTGTCGCTCATAGAATTGTGCGAGCAGTCATTAAACTCTGACAAGACAGAGTGGAGTTCTGCAAGTTCTGCCTCTGGTTCCCGCAAGCAAGCTGATGCACTCGGCATCACCGTGGATGACTGTCGCTCAAAGCTTGGACTAGTTGATGTGCCGGCGGCTGACAGTAACAACATCACACCTACGCCAGCAGCAAAACCTTACACCTTAACAGGCCGCAGGGTGGCGCTCGTAGTGGGCATCAACGACTATGAGAACCTTCCTCGGTTGCAGAAGGCCGTCAACGACGGTCGCGCAGTGAGTGAGACATTGACTAGAATAGGATACGATGTCGTGTCCGTAGAGAACCCAGACAGGCGAACGCTTAACATGAAACTGAGCGAGCTTCAGAGCAAGATACAGCCAGGTGACAATGCTCTGTTTTACTTTGCAGGGCATGGAGTGGCGCTGGGCGGCGAGAACATCCTCATAGCCAAAGACATGCCCGAGCCCGCTTCAGGTGATGAGGACTTAGTACGCAGTGAAGGCTTCTCAGTGGACGACATCGTGCGGCGCATACAGAAGCAGGGAGCGAAGACCGCCTTCCTCGTGCTGGATGCTTGCAGGGATAATCCATTCGATGCCACAGGCACTCGCAGCATAGGTGGTACACGTGGCTTGGAAAGGACAGATGCGCCCAGCGGAGTGTTCGTCTTGTTCTCGGCTGGAATTGGTCAGGCTGCGTTGGATAGGTTGAATGACGGTGATAGTGATCCCAACTCAGTCTTTACACGTGAGTTGCTTCCTGTGCTTGGCCAGAAAGGGCTCACGCTGACTGGTCTAGCTAAGGCTGTGCAGAAGGATGTGGCTGATCTTGCGGCCACGATCAATCACCAGCAGCAACCCGCATACTACGACCAGATCATCGGCGAGGTGGTCATAAATCCACAGTGATTGCTGTCTGCCGCTACAAGCTGTCGTGTTGACACGACGGTCACCCGAGAATGGCGTCAATCGTTTGAGGGGTTGATTTGGCTGGTACTTGTTCAAGATTATCCCTTAAGATAAGCATTTATAAGCTTGGGCGCGGAGGAGACGGCGATATGAAGTTTTGGCAGCTTTTCGTGGTTGGACTTGGTCTTACGGTGCCGTCTTTAGTGACTGCTGCAGAGACGCCGCCAACTGCAATCTACGCCCCTCAAAGCGATATCGAAAAAGCTGCCGCTGCCGCGCTCGACAAACACTGCGCTCGTTGTCACCAAGATGGCAAATTGGTCAATCGGCAAAAGCCTGCGAAAGCTTTGGGCAACATCCTCCAGCTTGACCAAATCGTCTCCAATCCGTCGTTGATCCAGCCAGGAAATGCTGAAGGCTCGCGCCTCATCCAGCAAATCGTCAACATGGACATGCCTTATGACGTCTATCAGGAAGGCAACCTGTCCTATTCCTCACCCACTGAGGAAGAAGTCTCCGCCTTGCGGAATTGGATCGCAGGACTGAAACCTCAGTGCGACGCCAAGCCTGTAGCTTTCAACGACATCATCAGCATCATGGCGGCAGATATCGGGAAGTTGCCCGAGCATCGTCGTGCGGACACACGATACATTACACTAACGCATCTTGCTGCGACCTGCACTTCTAAAAAGGACATGGACGTCTATCGTCAGGGCGCAGTGAAGCTTTTGAACAGTCTCAGCAAGTACTCAGACGTCCTCAAGCTGGAAACTGTTGACCCTGAGAAGACCATCCTGCGGGTCAACCTTGAGGACTTGGGTTGGGAGCCCGAGATGTGGGAGGAACTCGTCAGCCACTATCCCTATAGCCTCCGTCCTGTTAATGGCCAGTTTGATGCACTGGCAGGTACGACCCTCACGAAGGTGCCTTTCATAAGGGGTGACTGGTTTGCGTTCACTGCCTCACGTGACCCTATCTACAGCAAGATCCTCAGCTTGCCTGACACGTTCAAAGCCCTGCAGGCTCTGCTAGCAGTAGACGTGGATATAAACATTGCCAACTTCAAGGTGAAGCGGGCGGGTGTGCAAAAGTCGGGGGTCAGCCGCAACAACAGGCTCGTTGAACGTCACCAGATCGCTACAGGGGCTTTCTGGACCTCTTATGACTTCGCTGGGAACAGCGGACGGCAGAACCTGTTCGAATATCCGCTTGGACCTGGCGGTGATTACGGTTTTGTCCATGATGGAGGAGAGAGCATTTTCAATCTGCCAAATGGATTTCAGGCCTATTACCTGAACGACGCCAATGGCAAACAGCTCTTCAAGGGCCCTACCAGCATCGTGCAAGACTTTTCACATCGTGACATGGCGGTGACCAATGCGATTTCTTGTATGGGCTGCCACAATCAAGGCATGCGGAACATTACTGACGAGGTCGGCGCTCAGGCGGCTGCGAACAAGGCCTTCCCTGTAAAAATCAGAGAAGAGATCAAGGCGCTCTATCCGCCATCCAGTGAGATGGATGCTGTCATAGAGGCGGATCGTAAGCGGTTCACAGACGCAATGGTGAAGGCGGGCCTTGATCCGCAACTTACTCTGAATGGCGTAGAAATGGTCACGGCTCTGTCGGCTAGATATGAGTGGGACCTCAATCTCACACAGGCTGCTGCTGAATTCGGCGTCTCTGCGGATGAGATGAAAGATGCGATGATCGCAAGTGGAGGGATGGGCAAATCTATCGCCCTCAGGCTTGATCAGGGCATTGTACCCCGTGATCAGTTCGAACCTGTCTATGGTCAGGTCGTTGAGCGCATCATAGACGCAGAGTTCATTCCCGCCAAACAAGTGATCGGCGTTGCGGAACTCAAGACTTACGTAGCGCCAGTGGAACCAAATGGCGAAGTTCTCCGCAAGATTGAGCCTGTGGCTAGCGAGGACCTGAAGCTCAGTCTCTACGCCGACAAATCCAGCTACATGATCAACGACAAGCCCGTATTCACCGTGATGTCGGATCGTGACTGCTACCTAACCCTGGTCAACATTGATGGCGCTGGAGTCGGGACGGTCATCTTTCCGAACAAGTTCCAGCAGGACAATAAGATCACGGGCGGAAAAGACTTCTCATTCCCAGCAGCCGATTCGAGCTTTGACTTTAAGTTCACAGAGGTCGGCAAGGAGTCGGTCATCGCGGTCTGCGACGCGACGGGTAAGGCTGTCGCGATTGAGCATGCCTATGCGGAGAATGCCTTCACACCTCTCGGCGAAACACGCTCGGCTCTCCGGAAGATTGAAGTGACAGAGCGGCCGAAAGTAGCTGACGGTGGCAATATGAACATACCTCCTGCGACGTCTGGCGTCGGGCGGGCCGCTGTAATTCTGGCTGTGAAGTGAGGTAGCGATGGCAAAGTGCAATATAACAACTGCAGCCGTCATCTTCGCATCGCTTATGTTTGCGCCACTTGCCGCTTACGCGGAGGACCTTTCCACCCAACAAATGATTGACGCCCTTCAGCCAAAAAAGAAGGGGCTGACCAGATCACTAACAGGCAAGACACCTGAAACCTCACCTGAAGACCAGCAATTCATTGATGGCTTGAAAGGGACAACGCGGGCCATTGTCGTAGAGGAGCGCAAGAAGCTCGTAGAAGTCGTCGAAAAATACGACATGCCCAAATTCGATATGGAGATCTACTTCGACTTCAACTCCTCCAATATCGCACAACCAGCCATACCGAGCCTTATCAAGCTGGGGCAGGCTCTTACAGATCCTTTATTGGCTCAGCAGAGCATCATTGTGAGCGGTCACACCGATGCGGTCGGTTCTGACGGGTACAACCAGAAGCTCTCAGAGGCCCGCGCTCAGTCAGTCAAAGCGTTTCTCGTCGACAATTTCCAAGTTGATCCGCAGCGTTTGATTGCCGTGGGATATGGCGAGGAGCAGCTAAAGAATGCTGCGATGCCTGATGCGGACGAGAATAGGCGGGTTACAGTGGTCAATGTCACGATGTGACACACAGAGACATGCATAAGCAAGCAAGCAAGGAAACTTTACTTTATTATACGATCTCCAAACGCCAGAGAGAGCTAGACCAATGAGAACGCGAAGCCAGACCGTTGTCGCTATATTCGTAGCCTCTGTGGTTACGCTCCTCCCACGTGAAGAAACTTTCGCATCAACATTGAAGCCTTGCACGGGGCCAGTTGAACAGTATAATAATTGCTCAGCCGCCAGCACATCCTCCGATGGCTTTAAATATACTGGCGAGTGGCGCAATGGCTTACCCGAAGGAAGCGGTGAATTGCTGTTTCCAGATGGCTACCGATACGTCGGTACATTCTCTCGCGGTAAACGCAATGGTTTGTTCGTAGCACGCTACCCTAGCGGTGAAAAACACGTTGGCATGTATATCGAAGACAAACCCGAAGGCGTCGTGATTCTGTATAATCGTGACGGAACAACCTCGACTGTAGTAGTGTATAGTAATGGGCTAGAAAACAGCAACGAAACCAACACGCTTCGAGAGCAGTTACAAGAGGCTTTGGGGGCCGCGAAATTAAGTGATTTCGAGACAGCGCTTGATATATGGTTGCCCCTAGCAGAGGCGGGCAATGCAGAGGCGCAGTACCAAATAGCAATAATGAATGAACACGGCGAGGGAATACCTGAGAATAAAATCGCGGCACAAAATTGGATGAAAAGGGCTGCTGAACAACACCATCCCAAAGCGCAGCAAATTTTAGGGAATTATTTGTTTCACGGTACCGCGGGCGAAGTAGACAAGCAACAATCTTACGCTTGGATGCTAGCAGCTGCCGAAAACGGGGTAATTCAAGCACAGCGCGAAACCGCCATGAATCTCCTGGATGGCGAGGGCGTGAAAAAAGACCAGAGGCGGGCGATTTACTGGTTCTCGGTTGCTGCGCTTAACAGTGATCTGTATTCGGCGCTTGAGCTTGGGAATCAATTTGCGGGTGGTAAGCTGACGAAACGCAATGACCTGAGAGCCTACCAATGGTATTATATTGCGAGCGGATATCAAGGACCTAACTATAAGAACGTGGAGTTTAAAGATCGATATGCTTCGCCATTGGCTGAAAAGGAACTTGAGCGCCTTGCTAAAAAGCTCAAAAAGTCTGACGTAGACAAAGCCAAGCAACTGACCGACCACTGCCTTCTAGAGGAGAGCATGGATGCTGCTTTCAAGACGTGCGGTCTCGATATTTTTAGGTAACAGCGTTATTGCGGCTCCTCTGAGTTTTAAGTTCAGCACGAACGCAGCACTCTCTGAGACCAAGCCGAACATCGAAAGTGAATTTTTTAGAAGTTACTTGGAGCGCAGATACTATATAGCTGCGAAGCTAGGCCGAGAATTGTTTGTTAATGGACTTCAAAAGCAGGAGGAAGAATACAATTTCAATATATACATTGATTCCCTCATCTATACTGCTGATTTCGACAATGCGGAAAGTGCAATCACTCAGAAGCGAGACTACCACAAGGCGCTGGCCACATATGAATACTCAAGAGTAGGCGCAATAATAGATGTCCAGATGGGAGACATTTATCGTACTAGAACGCGCTGGCAAGAAGCAGAGATTGCTTACAAGACCGCCATAAAGACAATTCAGAAGGTGTTCGGCAGCATCTCCAACGATTTCGAGACGGGATTTTCTGATCTTCCCCAATACTTTGTGCGTGCCTCCAACGGGTTGGCACTTATAAAACTGCAGCAGTATCAGATATCCCAAGCCAAAAAATTGTTCAGACGAAGTATTCAAGTTGCAATAAACCGCCCGAATACGCTCGACAAGATGATTGGGCATAATGACATTCCACTAGCGACGACGTATCTGCATTTAGGTCAAGGCCTACTTGTTGCGAAAGAGTATGATGATGCCATCTCGATAACTAACGATGCACTGGATTTGGTGCAGGGTATTAGTGGCTTGAGTCCTGCGTTTTCCGCTGAGTACCTTCTAATAATAGCTAAATCATTAGCAGCCCGCGGAGATCGTGAACAGGCAGCTAAGACGTTTGAACGTGCAATAGCAGCGGGTCAAACAGATTCAGCCAACTTCGGGATGATACTTGTTGAAACACTGGTAGAATACTACCGGTTCAGCAAAGACTCTGCAAGGGCAGACGAAAATTTGGCTGAGCAAGCTCTTAAATTTGCGGAGCAGCTTTTTGGGACTTCTAGCATACAGGCTGCGCGATGCAAATTAGCGATACTCGAAACGTCTGAAGATGCACTCGCAGCGTCCCAAGAGTCGGATTTTGATAGATTGCTGGAGATATTTCGCAGAGTTTACTCGGAGGACTCAGCAGATATAGTGATGTCCAAGCTCCTCTATGCAAAGCATCGGGCAATCAACAGGCTGCCTGATGAGGCGCTTAAAATACTTGAAACAGTTAGAATAGAGGCAGCGGCCCGCTTCAATAATTACACATACGTGATGTCTCTAATACCCGAGTCACGAGAGACATTTTCGAAGACATTTTTGGCGGCACAAATGTCAAAGAATAGCGCTGCCGCGAATGCAGTTATGGAGAATATGTCCCGATCAATCATTGCAGACGAATATGGCAAAACACTTCTGAGAGCCTATCAAGGCCAGAAAGCAGTAGTAGAGTTACACCTGAATAATTTGAGCGCGTTTAGTGCGAACGCCAAGGAACAATCCGATAGTAAACTGGAATTCCAAGAACTCACCGACGCGATTTCCCGCGAAGAGCTTAAACTCCGAGACCTAGAAACCGAACTACGGAAAAGACACCCGGAGTACTTTGATTTTACTAGGGCTAGCAATATTGAATTTGAAGAGGCAAGGAGACTTCTTTCTGCCGATGAAGCGCTTGTTTTAATTTACTCTGACGATGGGAGGCGTGGCGATTACATCTGGGTCATAACGAAGGAAGCTGAAAGGTGGCTCAAATTGAATACAGAGCCGCGCGAGATCGAGTCATCGGTATCACGCCTAATTTCCCAGTTGACACCGAATTCTAGTACGACAGTGGATGTAACGTTAGCTTATGAGCTTTATCAAAAGACGCTCGGTAGCCTAGATAATATATTAGAAGAGAAATCTCATCTCATTTTTGTGCTTGACGGTCCGTTAGCGTCGCTTCCGCCACATGTGTTCGTTACAAACGATCCAACGGATCAGGAGCTGAAGGATGTTGAGTGGCTAATTAAGAGGCACGCAGTAACGATACTTCCCACCGTTCGAACTCTTTCACTGCTACGCGAAGACTCTATACCCAGTATTCCACTCAAACCTATGCGAGCCTATGCCGACATCATATATTCTCCTGATGGAGAGAGAGGAAATGTTGTATTTGATCAACGAGCAATAGCCGATGTCTTCACAGATGGCGTAGCAGACGCGAGCCTACTTGCGAAAGCAAGTCCATTACCTGCTACCGGCCCAGAGGTAAGATCGGTCATGGCAACCCTTGGAGGCAGCAATGAAGATATTGTGAGCGGAAGAGCTGCTACTGAGCTTGATGTAAAGCAATCAAACTTGCTTGACTACCGCGTCATCTACTTTGCAACCCATGGTCTACTGGCAGCAGAAGTAGAAGAATTGGCGAAGATGAGGGCGGAACCAGCACTTCTGCTTGCTGTTCCACAGCAGGCCTCACCCCAAGACGACGGCCTGCTGACTGCATCCGAGATTACTCAACTCAAACTCAATGCTGACTGGGTCGTACTCTCAGCTTGCAACACTGCTGCAGGTGGCAAGCCGGGGGGAGCTGCTCTTAGCGGCCTAGCGCAATCCTTTTTGCACGCCGGCAGTCGAGCCCTTCTGGTATCTCATTGGCCCGTCGATGACGAGGCTACTAGAACGTTGATGATCAAGTTATTCGAATCGTATAAAGTGGATGGAAGTATCGGCGCAGAAGCACTGAGATCTGCGATGCTCGGTGTGATGACCGATGTAGATCATCCAGATTGGGCAAATCCGACGTACTGGGCGCCGTTTATTATTGTGGGTGAACCACGGACCAGCACTCAATAGGTTAGGCTTGAGGCGCATGGTTTAGGACAGCTATATTAATTCTTCACACGCTCAGTGGTCCAGACGTTCTATACCTACAGTAATACTTTTCTCATTAACTTGGAGTTCGCTATTTGGCGGCTGTCGTGTCAACACGACACTTCTCATCACTGCTCAGGCACCAAATAGACCTCAGTCGTCAAGTCGCTATTAGTCCACGGACGCTGATCGTTCTTTGTCATCTTGGCAACTTCCGCCTTCACCCTCGTCATCACCGTATTGATCTCCAGCCCTTTCGTGGGCAGGTGCTTGAGCAGTGCTGTGGTAAATGGGCTGTTGGTCATGCCCTCGCCATCTGCAGCGACGTCACCTGGCGCTGTGGAAAAGGCGACAAAAAGGCCTCCACCTTCAGCTGATATTGGTGCAAGGCCCTGTTCCACTGAAGCCGCGCGAGACGCAGATAGAGATCGCTTCAATGAACGCGAGAATGGATTGTCCCTGCAGGCATCCAAGAGGACAACGCCGACCTTGTCCAATCCTCCCATGAAATTGGTGATCGTGGAGACATTGATGAGCTCAAAGCTGATTGCTGTCTCATCTTCCACCACAGCGTCCACAGGCACGATATAGTTCTCTCCAGCAATCTGAAGTCCGTGCCCAGCATAGTAGAGCAGAGAGAGATCAGCAGTTTTCGCTGACTTTGCGAACTCACGAACCTTTGCCACAGTGTCAGAGTTACTGAGGTCGAGACCTTTAATCACCTCAAAGCCTAAAATTGTCAGAGCAGATGCAACTGCTTCAGCGTCGTTGTGAGGATTGGCCAGCACAGGCGAGTGCCGGTAGTTGCTGTTGCCCATGACGAGTGCGACCTTCTTCTGGAGCGGAGTAGAAGGAGATACAGGTATATTGTTCTCAGCCGTCTGATCGTTAGCGGACGATGTGTCTGCAGTTTTCTGTTCTATTTTGATGCCAAGCTGAGACTGGCACGCCTGTAATGTTATACCGAGTGCATCAGCTTGCCTACGGGCCTCAGTTGCAGAAGCGGTGGAACTCCAATCTGTTCGGTCAGAATTCAGAGACAGCTCACAAATCTCGGAGAGCGAAAGCGGCTTTGGTGTGGGAGGATTAACTTCGACTACTTTTGGCGTTTGAGATGACGTTGCATTTAATGGATCAAGACCAATTGCTACCCTACAGTCATCTATGGAGAGCTCACGGCGCTTGGCTTCAGCCATTAGATTAACATTTGCATTGCTCAACCAATTATCTCGCTGTGTGTTGAGCAATTGGTAGCACAGGTGATTTTGCGCAATTCCCACAAATAGATGGGTTTCTTGAGGGGGCGATGGTACGGATGAACCACCATCATCGTAGGATTTACTGGCTACGGATAGTCCGATAGCAACCCTGCAATCATCCACAGATAGGCCACGGCGCTTGGCTTCTGATACATTTGGATCTGAATGAGCAGATGAACTCCAACCTGACCGATCATAACCCAGAGCGCCGAAGCAAATACTTCTTGTATCGCGATCAACTGTTGACTGCACGATGGTGGGAGCAACTTGACGTGGCAGCCCAATCGCCACCCTGCAGTCATCCACAGATAGGCCACGGCGCTTGGCTTCTGAAACATTTGGCTCTGAATGAGCAGATGAACTCCAACCTGACCGATCATAACCCAGAGCGCCGAAGCAAATGCTTCTTGTATCGCGATCAACTGTTGACTGCACGATGGTGGGAGCCACTTGACGTGGCAGCCCAATCGCCACCCTGCAGTCATCCACAGATAGGCCACGGCGCTTGGCTTCTGAAACATTTGGATCTGAATGAGCAGATGAACTCCAACCTGACCGATCATAACCCAGAGCGCCGAAGCAAATGCTTCTTCTGTCTCGCTTAGCAATTGTCTGTTCGTCTTCAGATAATCTGGCTAGCAAGCCGCTCGTTATCTCGCCGTTCTGTGCGATACCAATCCGTGACTGAAAGGCCTTAACAGCCGCAATCGTGCCTGGTCCTCGCTGTCCGTCAATCTCACCAGAGTAGAGATCCAGCTCCTTCAGCTTTGTCTGGGCCTGCTTGATATCGGAAACCTCTTTTTCACGCCCTTCCTGCTGCTGTTTCTTCAGCAGTGCAATGTCGCGCTCGGCGTCTAGTAGCCTGCAGTCATTGGCTTCTTTGTCACAGTCTGCCAATACGCGCCCATTTGCGTCCTTTTGCGAGTTATAGCCCCATCCATAATAACAGAGTTGCTTGGACTGACTTACCGCCATTGCCCGTGCCTTTGGCTTTCTGGCAAGCTCCTTGTAGGCGTCATGACAATCGACGAGATCCGCTCGTGCGGTCAGTGAGGAGGTAACGATCCACAGACCAGAAAGCAGGGCGGCCACTACTAGGGATGTGAGATGTCTTGAGGCTGGCGGCATGAACCTATCCAAAGCGGAAGCAACGTCATTTGAGTTTTCACGATATGTGGGACCCAAGCCACTGTAAAGCCACGCTCCGAGACGTCAGCAAGCCATCAGAACCTCAACGCAATGTCGTGTGACACGACAGGGGAGACGGGGCTCAATGTTGACGAATTGCAAGGGAACTAACCTTGGAAGTCAGACTACGATCAAGGGTTGTTCACACCATCTCGACCGCTGCACGCAGTTGATGTTCGCCCACCTCAATGTATCTCTGGGTTGTGGAAATGTTCTTGTGACCAGCCAGCACTGCGAGCACCCTTACGCTTACACCCTTTGAAGACAGCGTTGTGATAAACGATCGCCTGCCACTGTGGCTGCTGGCGTTGCTCAATCCCGCCAGCTTGTAGAACCTTCCAAAGACTTGGACGAGGCTGTTCGGTGACATCGCTTTTCCCCACTTGCTGACAAACAGTGGTTCTTCACCATTCCTGCTCAGCAGCCGCGCATACACACGCAACTCTTCCTGCGCTTGCGCATTCAGCAGCACTGTTCGTGCCTCGCTGCCTTTGGTCTGATCTTTCGTTAGCCTGATGCTGTCTTTCACAGTGCCATCTGCCTCATAGACATCGCAGACCTTCAGCGCCGCTATTTCCCCAACACGCATGCCAGCGAGCAAACTCAGCATGAACATTGCTCTGTCCCTGCCGCTGTAACTGCGCTTGGCGATTGCTGCCAGCACCCGCTTAATGTCTTTGTCGTTCAGCACCTGCGCTTGCTTCATTGCTACTGCTCCTGCTTCATAACGTTTTCGCAGCAACAGCATGTTGTCTTACCCAAGCATGAGCAACCTGAAAGACAGGGACATGATCTTGTTGAATTTCAATGACTTAGCGGTTGGATAATAGAACAGCAATTATGTTATGTTGCGTAATGCGTTTATCAGGCTCTGCGGATTTGTGATCAACGGGAGGGAGTGAGAAATGGCTGGTGATTTGACGATCATTACGTGGCGCGAGCAGTCTTCTATGGCGAGTGCTTGGACTGAGTATCTGTGCGTGAGGCGGCTTGGGAATGGCAAGGCACGGCTAGAGATTTGTCAGTACGAAGCACTTGCTGAGAACAGCTTCTATGATGACGACGGCAACGAGCTCCCTGTGCCAAAGCAAATTGACGGTAAAGTGGTTGCTGGCGTTGAAGATGGCTATGTCGTTGGTGGTGATTTAGCCTGCAATGACGTAACCGACGTTGCACTAGCATTAGAATTTGAGACTGGGAACAAAACACTCGTCAACGGATGGCTCAGCGATGTACGTTTTGATCTGAGTAATGACGAGCTGAAGCAACTATGGAGTGCCGCTGCCTGATGCGGAACGCTGACATTTTGTGCAATCAGCCTGCTGTGATGTGCTCGTTAATCCCAGCCAGAATTGAACAGTGCATTTAATTTGAGAACAATTTCGTCACGGGCTGCGGTGAGCATTCTTTGATGTTCATAGTTGGATTGCGTTATTTGACCAAAGTCGCCTTGTAGTGTAGGGCTGGCGACAGTTGATGCGACAACTTCATTCAGACCCTCGTTGATGATATCGTAGTCTAAGGACTTTCGCAGAATGACATCGTACGCCCATGCGAGCGTACGCATTTCAGCTAGGATGACTTCATCCAGTTTGAATTTACAAGCGACATACGTGCCATATGTCATATCCAGCATTAAGTCATTTGGCTCACCTTCAAATACAACGAGTGAATATGCGTCCTTTGAAAATATCTGATGCTGAAGTGTAAAGAGGCCGCTTGGTATTCCTCGTGTGAATGACGGCACAGCTCTCAGTTTCTTAGCATACGGCGCTTTCTTGTTTGATTTCCGCTGGCTGTCATAAAGGACTTTGCTGCTCTGCGTTTGTTCCAGCGTACGCCAATCAGGTCGCTTGCCTGTATTGGTGTCGTGCAGCAAGGCGCACTTGTATTGGTGGTAGAGGGACATTCCTTATCCGTGCCTTTTCATAGCGGTCTCTTAATGCGCTCAATGGGTGCAGTGGACTTTGTTGCTACGGGACGGAAATGCTTAAGTTAAGCATTTGCATGGTGGCCTTTGATGGAAGGAAGAGCTGCTTTTGGAAGGCAGAGGTCGCTTGGAAACAGGCATCACTTTGATCACGAATAGTCACGTATTATCAGATACTTAGTGGTTACAGTCACTATACTACAAATATACTACACACCTATTGTGCTTGCCTAATTGTACTGATATTATTATATTATTTGAATGATCCGAAGCACTCCGAAGGCAGAGGTCACAGGTTCGAATCCTGTCGGGTGCGCCAATTCAATCATAGACATAGCATTCAATCGACGAAGCTGGTCGCCCCCAGTGTCCGGAGTATGTCCGGATAATGTGTTCACGGGGAGTTCCTGCAACCTCGACACTGAAAAAGAAATCCCCGCCGCGGCTGGCACCGTGGCAGGGACAAAATCGAAAAACCTAGCACGGCCTCAATATCCCGCCTTGCGCGCTTTCGCAAGATACCGCGTCGACTCCGCCCTCATGGTGGAGGTAATCGGATGAAAGAGCCCCTTATCAAGAACCGGGTGCGGCTCGATTTCATGCGATCCGAGTCCCTTCGCGTGGGCGGCTGGTCTCCAGAGCTTCGGACCTATCTCCGGAAGCACCGCATCAACCTCGAAGACTGCAGCGCGCACGCCGGTTATTTCAACGTCGCACTTGTGAAGTTCTGGACGGGCAACGACGGCGATCGGGCCTTCACCTTCGATCCGGAAGGGCAGCCGGCCGCGATCATAGAGGCGCTGCTTTTCGACAAGGACCGCGAGCCCTTCGTTGCTGACCTGGTGGCATGGCCTATCAATCATCCCCTGGCATTCGTGACGGCGCTTGGCCTCAACGACGGTGCGGACGTGCTCGGGCCTCAACACATGGTCAGGCGGGCCGGGGTGCCCCTCGTGCTGCACCGGACGCCGCTCGCCTGGCTGCAGGCCGGTTGCCAAGGTTGCGTGCCACTGAAGCCCGGTGCGCGGCACTGGCTGCACAGGGCGGGCGGCCCGTTCATCACCGACAGCGTGGAGCACGGCCTTGAGCTGCGCGAGCTGCTGGACCTCATCGGGCCGCAGACCAGGCGGCACGAAATCCTTGTGCCGACAGGCGCACGGAGGGCCGCCGCATGAACGCGATGGATGGATTTGCTCAGCTCGAAGAGGCGGTGAAGACGATGGATCGAAACCACGGCGGCACCGCGCGCGCTGCGAAAGAGAGCAATCGAAAGAAGGCGGCCTTTGTGTCCTCCGCGGCCGACCTTGGCGAAATGGTCTTCCCGGAAATCAAGTGGATTGTCCCGATGTATCTTCCCGAAGGATGCACAATTCTTGCCGGACGCCCGAAGCTCGGCAAGTCATGGCTGGCGCTGGACATTGCCCTCGCTGTAGCGCGGGGCAGCTACTGCCTGGGGGACATCAATTGCCCGAAGGGTGACGTTCTCTATCTCGCCCTCGAAGACAACCAGCGCCGTCTGAAGTCTCGGATCGATAAGGTTTCGCCGCCACACTGTGACAATCGATGGCCGCATGAGTTGGAATATGCGACCGAATGGCCGCGCTGCGATGAGGGCGGCCTCGAAGCGATCCGCGCCTGGGTGGAGTCGAAAGCAAACCCGAGGCTTGTGATTGTAGACGTGCTGGCACAATTCCGCTCCGGACGCGGCGGACAGGAAAGCCTTTATGAGGCCGATTACCGCGCCGTGAAGGGACTGCAGGAGCTCGCTTCCCAATACGGCATCGCGGTCGTGGTGATCCATCACGTCAGGAAGGGTATGGGCGACACCGATCCGTTTGAACGGGTGTCTGGCACTCTCGGGCTCACCGGCGCTGCAGACACCACCATGATCCTCGACCGCGACAGCAACGGATGCACGCTCTACGCCCGAGGCCGCGACCTTGAAGAATACGAGCGAGCCTGCACCTTCGATCGCACAACGTGCCGGTGGACTGTCCAGGGCGAGGCATCCGAGGTGAGGCGCACCGATGAGCGCTCGCAGATTCTCGCAGTTCTCGAGGACGCGGACGAGCCGATGAGCCCGCAGGAAATCGCCATCATGGCGGACATGAAGCGCAACAACGTCGACCGGCTTCTCGGCAAGATGGCCAAGGATGGCGAGGTGCTGAAGGCGAAGCGAGGCCGGTACGTTCACCCCACAAGTGCCGATCTTACCGCATCTCTTACCTCTACCCCCGGTAAGAAGGGTAAGAAGGTAAGAAACGAAGACGATGAGGAGGACGGCGATGAGTGACCGTCTTTCTTACCTTCTTACCGATCATACCGGGGGTTTGGGTACGATACCGGTACGAAACGAGAAGCCTCCAGGCGCATCTGACCCCCGGTTCGAATTTCGCGCAATTGCGTGTGTGGTAGCCGCACCGGAGAAAAACCGGGGCTCTTGCCAAGACCCTTTGCCGCCCCTCCCATGGGGCACCCCTGACTCTTCCAGAGAGTCACTTTTGCGGGGCGGTGGCGCTACTGCGTACGCAATTCGACGGAATTGCAGAAGAAAACCCCGGGCGCTGCGCATTCTTTGGAAACATTGCCTTTCGAGGGCGGTGAGCTTCCTCACCTTCATTGCTAACCCAAGAATCGCCTCGCGCACGCGCGCAAGCGACCCCGTTTCGACCCCCCTTCAACCTCAGGAGAAAGTCTCATGAATGCTGACATCACCCAGGCCGCCGCTGCCCAGCACCGCACCGACGTCGAACGACTCTCGGCCGCGATCGCGGACTATCTGCAGGAGCTGCTGAACCAGGGCCACAACTGCGGAGCCGTTGCGGATGCTGCCGTGATGGCAGGCGCTTCGCTCCGGCTGCACGCGTCCGGCCCGCTGGCGACTTCGCAGATCCTCTCGACTCTCGCCAAGCGCTTCGCGGTGGACGCCGTGACGGATTGGGCGCTGCGCGAAGCGGGCCATCGCCCGAGCAATTGACAGAAACGGCGAACCGAGCCAAATGGGGGGTGCGCGCGAACTGCAGCGTCACGGCTTTGCCGGTCTAAGCGTTCGCCGCACCTCTCCCGCCACTGGCCATAGCCGGGGCATGAGGCCGAAATCTTCCTCTCGGTTTTCAACTGGACAGGTGCGACTTGCGCGACCTTCAGCACAAAGAGAATCTTTCACCTATCGTCTCCGCTCCGGTGGAGCTTCGCTTCGCTCCGGGTGGCACCGAAGGCGAGGTGACCGGCTACGGCTCGGCATTCGGCGTGCAGGACATGCACGGCGATGTGGTGCAGTCCGGTGCATTCGCGGCAAGCCTCGCACGCCACAAGGCAGGCGGGACCATGCCCGCGATGCTGTGGCAGCATGACCCGGCGGAGCCTGTTGGCGTGTGGCAGAGCGCCGTCGAGGACGCGCGCGGCCT
>NZ_JBIICB010000182.1:0-8744 GCF_044239095.1 Aestuariivirga sp.
ATGAGTTGGGCGGAATGTGCTTCGTCACCAGGTCTTCGATGGTGGTGTGGCGCATGTCGTCGATGGTATCGGCAATCTCCTCGCCCTTCATGATGCCGATGCGCTGGTCGAAGATGACCTTGCGCTGGTCGTTCATCACGTTGTCGAACTTGAGCAGGTTCTTGCGGATGTCGAAGTTTCTGGCCTCAACCTTCTGCTGGGCCTTCTCCAGCGCCTTGTTGATCCACGGGTGGACGATTGCCTCGCCCTCCTTGAGGCCGCTCATTTTCAGCATCGAGTTCAGCCGCTCGGATCCGAAGATGCGCATCAGGTCATCCTCGAGCGAGAGGTAGAACAGCGAGCGCCCCGGGTCGCCCTGGCGGCCGGAGCGGCCGCGCAGCTGGTTGTCGATGCGGCGGCTCTCGTGGCGCTCCGTGCCGATGACGAACAGGCCGCCGGCGTCCAGCACCTTCTGCTTGTTGACTTCGATCTCCGCCTTGATGGCCTCGATGCGCTGGTCGCGCTCTGGGCCCTTCGGCATGCCGGCCAGTTCGATGGCGGCGCGCATCTCGAGGTTGCCGCCGAGCTTGATGTCGGTGCCACGGCCGGCCATGTTGGTGGCGATCGTCACCGCGCCCGGCACGCCCGCCTGCGCCACGATTGCTGCTTCCTGCTCGTGGTAGCGTGCGTTCAGCACACTGTGCGGCACGCCCTTCGCCTTCAGCATGCCTGCGAGCAGTTCTGACTTCTCGATCGACGTCGTGCCAACCAGCACCGGCTGGCCGCGCCCGCGCGCCTCATCGATGGTCTCGATGATCGCGTTATATTTTTCCATGGCGGTACGGTAGACCTGGTCGTCCTCGTCGATGCGGGCCACGGTCACGTTGGTGGGAATGTCCAGCACATCGAGGTTGTAGATGTCCATGAACTCCTCGGCCTCGGTCGCCGCCGTGCCGGTCATGCCTGCAAGCTTGCCGTAAAGGCGGAAGTAGTTCTGGAAGGTGATCGAGGCGAGGGTGACGTTCTCCGGCTGGATCGCCACGTGCTCCTTGGCTTCCAGCGCCTGGTGCAGGCCTTCGGAATAGCGCCGGCCCGGCATCATGCGGCCGGTGAACTCGTCGATGATGACGACCTGGTTGTCCTTGACGATATAGTCCTTGTCGCGCTGGAACAGCTTGTGGGCGCGCAGCGCCTGCTGCACGTGGTGCACGATGGTCACGTTCTCGGCGTCATAGAGATTTGTGCCGCGCAGCATGCCGGCCTCGCCCAGCACCTGCTCCAGATGCTCGTTGCCGTGCTCGGTCAGCGTGACAGAGCGCTGCTTCTCGTCGAGTTCGAAGTCCTCCGGCGTGAGGGCCGGGATGAACTGGTTGACGGCAATGTAGAGTTCGGACTTGTCGTCGACGGGCCCCGAGATGATGAGCGGCGTTCTCGCCTCGTCGATCAGGATCGAGTCCACTTCGTCGACGATGGCGAAGTTGTGCCCGCGCTGCACCATCTCCGCCAGTTGATACTTCATGTTGTCGCGAAGGTAATCGAAGCCCAGCTCGTTGTTGGTGGCGTAGGTGACGTCCGCGGCATAGGCCTCGCGGCGTTCGCCGTCGGACAGGCCGTGCACGATGACCCCGGTGCTGAGGCCAAGGAAGCCGTAGATCTCGCCCATCCAGCCAGCGTCGCGGCGGGCAAGGTAGTCGTTGACGGTCACCACATGCACGCCGTTGCCGGCGATGGCGTTGAGATAGACCGGCAGTGTTGCCACCAGCGTCTTGCCTTCGCCGGTCCGCATCTCTGCGATGCGGCCATCGTGCAGCACCATGCCGCCGATCAGCTGCACATCGAAGTGGCGCTGCCCGAGGGTGCGCTTGGCGGCCTCGCGCACCGTGGCGAAGGCGGGCACCAGCAGGTCGTCCAGGCTCTTGCCGGCCTTGAATTCATCCCGGAACATCAGGGTCCTGGCGCGCAGCGCCTCGTCGGACAGGGCGGCGAGCTCCGGCTCCAGGGCGTTGATCTCGGTGACCCGGCTGCGATACTTCGCGACCTTCCGGTCATTGCTCGAGCCGAAAATCTTTGCGGCGAAACCGCTCAATCCCAACATGTTATTCCTATCCTTCGGGGGCGGCCTTCCGCCCGGCGCTCGTGGCGCTTTCTAGTCAACTTGCCGTTCCGGGGCAATCAGCCGCCAAGATTTATCTGCGGCGCGTGGTCCAGATAGGGCCAAGGCCACGCGATTTCAATCTGTTGCATCCCGGCAACAGGCAGGCGAATCTCTGCTACGCCCACTTGCATGCGTAGCGCATTAAGACCAATGTGCGGCACGATTTTCGGCTGCCTCACGGGTGAAGCCGGGGCTTATTCTTGCCTTCTTTGGAAGACAAAGAACTGCGCCCGGTAGCCCGGCGGGCGGGCCATGGCTTTGGAACGGTGGACTTTATGTCGTTTTCTCGAAAGTTTCTCTATACTTGCGCGGCTTCAGCCCTGATGGGCCTGGCGCTGGTCTCGCCCGCTTCGGCACAGGAAGACCCGCCGAAGGAAGACAAGGTCATCGCCATCGTGAACGGCCACGAGATCCGCGTCTCGGAGGTCCAGATGGCGACGGACGACATCATGGGCCAGTTGCCCGACCTGCCGCCAAAGGTGCGCTATCCCTTCGTCGTCGAGTATCTGATTGAGCGGCACCTGCTGGCACAGCTGGCGGTCAAGGAAGGCATTGCCGACACCGATGAATACAAGCGCCGCCTGGCGCTCTATCAGGCCAAGGCGCTGCGTGATGCCTATTTCTTCCAGACGATCCGCCCGCAGGTGACGGAAGAGGAAATCCGCAAGGTCTATGAGGAAGAGTCCGCCAAACTCCAGCAGACGGAGCGGGTGCGCGCGCGCCATATTCTGGTCGGCACCGAGAAGGAAGCCGAAGACATTGTCGCCCGTCTTGCCAAGGGCGAGAAGTTCGAGGATCTGGCCAAGCAGTTCAGCCTCGACGGCTCCAAGGATTACGGTGGGGACCTCGGCTACTTCACCCAGCCGGAGATGGTGCCCGAATTCTCCAAGGCCGCCTTCGCCCTGAAGGCGGGAGAGACCTCGCAGCCCGTCAAGACCGATTTCGGCTGGCACATCATCAGGCTCGAGGACAGGAAGCAGGGCGCCGCCCAGCCCTATGACCAGGTGAAGTCCGCCATCCGCAACGTCCTCCTCCGCCGCAAGGTGGGTGAGACCATGGAGAAGGTCCGCGCCGCCTCCAAGGTCGAGATCCTCGACGAGGACCTCAAGAAATACGCCGAGGATGCCGCCAAGGCCGCCAAGGCCTTCCAGGACAAGCAGCAGAAGACGCTCGACCAGGGCGGCGGCGTGCTCACCGGTGGCGGCGGCGAGGCGGCTCCGGCCGATGCGGATACCGGCGGCAAGGGCGACCTGCAGCTTCCCGTGGAATAAGACGGCGTCCGGCAACGTCCGGATCGGATTGAGGGGGCTTTCCATGGCACATCAGGTTTCGCCGCTGGCGCCAGCAGCGTTTCCCGAACTTCCAGCCATCGCCGGCGTCAGGCTGGCGGCGGCGGAAACAGGCATCCGCTACAAGAACCGGCCGGACGTGCTTCTCGCCGTCCTGGAGCCCGGCACCACGGTGGCGGGCTGCTTCACCCGCTCCAAATCCCGCTCGGCGCCTGTTGACTGGTGCGTCAAGTCGCTCGCAGGTGGCACGGCCCGCGCCGTCGTCATCAATGCCGGCAACGCCAATGCCTTTACCGGCAAGGCAGGGGTGGCCACCGTCACTGCCGTCGCCAAGGCCGCGGGCAAGACGCTCGCTGCCAAGCCCGCGGAAATCTTCCAGGCCTCCACCGGCGTCATCGGCGAGCCGCTGAACCCCTCCTTCATCACCAACGCCCTGCCGCAGCTCGCGGCGCAAGCGCGCCCGGACCAGTGGACCATGGCCGCCAAGGCCATCATGACGACGGACACCTTCCCCAAGGCGTCCACCGTCAAGGTCAAGCTCGGCGGCAAGACCGTCACCATCAACGGCATCGCCAAGGGCTCGGGCATGATCGCACCCGACATGGCGACCATGCTGGTCTTCATCTTCACCGATGCCGCCCTGCCGCCCAAGATCCTGCAGAAGCTGCTGACCAAGTCGGTGGACCGCACCTTCAACTGCATCACGGTCGATGGCGACACGTCGACGTCCGATACCGTGCTGCTCTTCGCCACCGGTGCTGCAGGCGGTGCACTCACCGGGCTGCGCTCGGCGGAGGATGCGCGCCTGAAAGGCTTCGCCAAGGCGCTTGATGGCCTCTGCATGGACCTGGCCCAGCAAGTGGCCAAGGACGGCGAAGGGGCGGAGAAATTCATCGAGATCACCGTCACCGGGGCTGAGACGCCCAAGGCCGCGCACCGCATCGCCATGTCGATTGCCAACTCGCCGCTGGTGAAAACGGCAATCGCGGGCGAGGACGCCAACTGGGGCCGCATCGTCATGGCCATCGGCAAGGCCGGGGAGAAGGCGATCCGCGACAAGCTCAGGATCCGCATCGGCGGCATAACCGTCGCGAAGAACGGCATGCGTGACCCTTCCTACAAGGAGGCGGAGATCATGCCGCACATGAAGGGCCGCCATATCGTGATCGAGGCGGATGTCGGCGTCGGCAAAGGGGCCTGCACGGTCTGGACCTGCGACTTGACCCACCGCTATATCGACATCAACGGCTCCTACCGCAGCTGACATGAAAATCGTCCTCGTCGCCGCCGTGGCCTTGATCGACAAGGACGGCCGCGTGCTGCTCTCCAAGCGCCCCGCGCACAAGCAGCTGGGCGGGTTGTGGGAATTTCCCGGCGGCAAGGTCGAAGCGGGCGAACGCCCAGAGGCCGCATTGATCCGTGAACTGAAGGAAGAACTCGGCATCGACGTCGCCGAATCCTGCCTCGCCCCCTTGACCTTCGCCAGCCATGCTTACGAGGATTTCCACCTCCTCATGCCACTTTACGTCTGCCGCCGCTGGCAGGGCCAGGTCACCGGCGCTGAAGGCCAGGAACTCACCTGGGTCCGCCCCCTGAAGCTCCGCGACTACCCCATGCCGCCCGCGGACGTGCCGCTGATCCCGCATCTGATTGATCTGCTGTAAGACGACCGCAATAGGAATATTTCCGTCATCCCGGCTTTCGCCGGAATGACGGGCCTCGGTTTTTTCAGCGCACCCCCTCACCCCGCCCTCTCCTCCGGTGGGGGAGAGGAAGAATGTGTTGAAAAACTTTTCTCATTCCTCTCCCCCTCCGGGGGAGAGGGCAGGGTGAGGGGGTCTATCCGCCCGGCCTGGCTCTAAACCTTCTTCTCATCCACCTTCAGCGCATCCGCCAGCCTTGCCTTCGCACTCCCCGGCTTCAGCGGCTGCTGCTGGCTCTCATGCGGGGCCCAGCCGGTGAGCCAGGCGACTTCCACGGTCGTGCGGATGCGGCCGTCGGCGTCGGCGAAATGCTGCTGGTAGTGGTTGACGGCCGCCACCATCAGCCGCCGGCTCACCGGCGTGCGTGAACGTCCAATAAGCATGTTGGAGAGGCCCAACTCGCGGATCTCGTGGATCAGCGCCACCGCATCGGCATAGCGCACGATGGTGCGGTCAAGGTCGGCCACCGGCAGGGCAAGTCCTGCCCGCTGAAGCAATCCGCCCAGCTCACGCACATCGATCATCGGCGCCACGCGGGGTGAGACGCCGCCCATCACCGCCGTCTCGGCGGCGAGCCAAGACTGGCGCAGCTCCATCAGCGTATCGCCCGCGAAAAGGCAGGCGAGCAGGAAGCCGTCGGGCTTCAGTGCGCGGCGCAACTGGATCAGCGCGCCCGGCACGTCGTTGACGGTCTGCAGGTCCAGCACGCTGAAGATGGCGTCATAGCGCGCCTGCGGCAGTTCGAGATCATCGCCCGCCGCAGGCAGCCGCATCTCGGCGCGCTTCACCTGTCCGCTGTCCTCCAGGCGCGCCGCAATCACATGGGGTTCGGCGGCAATCAGGCAAGCCAGCTCGAAGCGCCGGTTGACGAAGGCGAGGCGCTCTGCGAGTTCCTCCGCGATGGTCGCGGTCAGGATGTTGGGTTCCGCCTTCCGCTTCCTTGCGGCGCGGGCGAGCCCCAGCGCGCGGTCGAACAGCGGGGCAGGGCCGCTCATCAGCCAACCAGCTCGCGCTTCACGAGTTCGTAAGTGGCGCGGTCGGGGGCGGAGATGATGCCGCCGTCATGCTTCGTTGCGTCATAGGGCGTGCCGTCGAGCAGTGCCGAATAGCCGCCCGCCTCCTGGTGGATCAGCACCCCCGCCGCATGGTCCCACGGCATCAGCTTGTAATGCAGCGTGAAGTGCACGAGGCCCTCGGCGATCAGGCGGTATTCATAGGCCGCACAGCGGTAGTTGAAGCAGGCCTTGGTCCTGGCGAGGTTGGCCACCGTTCGCGAGCGCTGCGGTTCCGGCATCAGGTACCAGGAGGAAAGCCCCGTCATCTCCGAGAGCACGTCCGGCTTCGCCACGCGAAGGTCACGCGTGTGGCCGTTGACGCTCTCGCCCCAGGCGCCGTGGCCCTTCAGCCCCTTGTGCCAGTCTCGGCCCACCGGGTCATAGATCAGCCCCGCCACGGTCTCACCCTTCGAGACCACACCCGCCATCACCCCGAACAGCGGCAGGCCCCAGGCGAAGTTGGACGTGCCGTCCACGGGGTCGACGATGATGGCGAGCTCCGCGTGCCTGATCTTGGCCAGCAGGGTCTGGTCGCGCGCCACCGATTCCTCGCCCACGAACAGCGCATGGGGAAAGGCCTTGGCGCAGGCATCGCGCATGCGCCATTCAGCCTGCTCGTCAGCGTCCGTCACCAGGTCGAGGGCGCCGGTCTTCTCACGGATGCCGCCATCCTCGAGCCTGCGGAAGCGCGGCATGATCTCGGTTTCGGCGGCCTCCGCCATGATGTGGGAGAGACGGTCCAGGTCGGCGCGCGAAAAGCTCATGGGTGCTCCGGAAGAATGTGTTTCGTGTGGCTGTTAGCGCGCGTTCCGACCAGGTGGAATCACCTGGTCGAAAAGAACTCGCGCAAGTTCAATGGCTTGAGCATGATCTTATCGCAAAAGTGGTTTCCACTTTTGCGGATCATTCTCTAGACCAAACAGGATTCCGAATCCACGGTTCTGGCATCCCATGCTAACCTTGCGTCATGGAACTCCCCCTCGCGGCCCTTCCCGCCCGCCTCTGGCGCGGCATGGTGGATCTGGTGGCGCCCAGCCTGTGCCTTGGCTGTGGGGCAGGGGTGGGCGAGCCTGCCAGCCTCTGCCTTGCCTGCTGGTCCGCCCTCCAGCACCTCGATGAGCCGGTCTGCGATGCGCTGGGAACGCCCTTCGCCTATGACCAGGGCGAGGGGGCGCTGTCGGCCGCCGCCCTGTCGGACCCGCCGCTATGGGACAGGTCCCGCGCTGCCGTGATCTTCGACGAGACCTCCGGCAGGCTGGTGCACGCCCTCAAATATCAGGACCGGCAGGAGGCAGGACTTCTGATGGCCCGCATGATGGCGCGCGCCGGCAGAAGGCTCCTCGCGGAGGCAGACGTCATCCTGCCCGTGCCGCTGCACCGGTTCCGGCTCTGGCAGCGGCGCTTCAACCAGTCGGCCTTTCTGGCCCAGCAGCTCTCGCGCATCTCAGCCACGCCCTGGCGGCATGACGTCCTTATCCGCGTCCGCCGCACACGCGCCCAGGTCGGCCTCGATCAGGCGGAGCGCCGCAGCAACGTCAAGGGCGCCTTCCAGCTTCGGCCGGAGGGCCTTGCCGCCGTTTCGGGCAAATGCGTGCTGCTGGTTGACGACGTGCGCACCACGGGGGCCACAGCGGAGGCCTGCACGCAGGCTCTGAAGAAGGCCGGCGCAGCCCGGGTCAGCCTGCTCAGCTTCGCTCTTGTCCCCGCTCCGGCAAAGCCTCATATTTGACGCCATCATGACGACGCATCCCCCCATCACGATCTACACGACGCCCCATTGCCCCTACTGCCACGCCGCCAAGGCGCTGCTGAAGAAGAAGGGCGTCGCCTTCGAGGAAATCGACGTGCAGGACGCAGGCCTGCGCCAGCAGATGATGATCCGCGCCAACGGCCGCCGCACCGTGCCGCAGATCTTCATCGGCGAGACGCATGTCGGCGGCTCCGACGACATGCATGAGCTCGACCGCCGCGGCGAGCTCGACCCGCTTCTCTCCCAGCAGTGATGCGCGCCGCCCTCGTCCAGATGCGCTCCGGGACAGACATGGCCCGGAACCTTCGGGATGCGGTGGACATGATCCGTGAGGCCAAGGCTCAGGGTGCGGACTTCGTCTTGACACCTGAGATGACGAACATCCTGGAGCCGGACCGCCCGCGCCTCAAGGCGCTGGCACGGCCGGAGGCTGAGGATGCGAGTGCCGCCGCCTTCTCAGCCCTCGCGAAGGAGTTGGGCCTCTGGCTCAATATCGGCTCGCTCGCCTTGCAGGGGCAGGGCGGCAGGCTGCTGAACCGTTCGCTGCTCTTCGCGCCGGACGGCTCGCTTGCCGCGCGCTATGACAAGATCCACCTCTTCGATGTTGACCTGCCCACGGGCGAGAGCCTGCGCGAATCCCACAGCTATGAAGGCGGCAGCCGCGCCGTGCTGGCGGAAACGGGCATCGGCCCCGTGGGGCTGACGATCTGCTACGACATGCGCTTTCCCCATCTCTACCGGGCGCTGGCCCAGGCGGGGGCGAAGATCTTCACCATTCCCTCGGCCTTCACCGTGCCCACGGGCCAGGCTCAC
>NZ_JBIICB010000183.1:0-8716 GCF_044239095.1 Aestuariivirga sp.
GAGCCCTATTTCCGTGAGGGTGAACGCCGCGTCATCCAGCGCCTGCTCGGCAATGGCGCGCAGGTGCTGGCAACCGGCGGCGGCGCCTACATGAATGACGAGACGCGGGCTGGCATCGCGGACCATGGCATCTCGGTGTGGCTCAAGGCCTCGCTGCCGCTGCTGATGAAGCGCGTGGCCAAGCGGCAGGACAGGCCGCTCCTGCAGGCCGACGACCCGGAACAGGTGATGCGCACGCTGATGGACAAGCGCTACCCCGTCTATGCGCTGGCGGACGTGACGGTGGAAAGCCGGGATGTGCAGCATGGCCAGATGGTGAATGACGTGATCCGTGCCCTGGCGCAGTGGGACGGCTGGGACAAGAAGCAGAATGACTGACATGAAAACCGCCGAGCGGCGCGAAACCGTGCCCGTGGCGCTGGGCGACCGCAGCTATGACATCCACATCGGCGAGGGGATTCTCGCCCGCGCGGGCGAGATCGTGGCCCCCTTCATGAAGCGGCCGATGACCGCCATCGTGACCGATGAGAACGTGGCGGCGGCCCATCTCGCGACGCTGGAGAGGGCGCTGGCGTCAAAGGGCATCCGCTCCACCGCCATCGTCATGCCGCCGGGCGAGGCCACGAAAAGCTACAAGCACCTGGCCGAACTCTGTGACCGGCTGCTGGTGGCGGGAATCGAACGGCGTGACCGTATCATCGCCTTCGGCGGCGGTGTCATCGGCGACCTGGCGGGCTTCGCCGCCGCAATCCTCAGGCGTGGGGTGGACTTCATCCAGATCCCGACAACGCTGCTCTCTCAGGTCGATTCCTCGGTCGGCGGCAAGACCGGCATCAATTCGCCCTACGGCAAGAACCTGATCGGCGCCTTCCACCAGCCGCTTGCCGTCATCACCGATATCGCCCTCCTCGGCACGCTGCCGCGGCGCGAGCTGGCGGCGGGCTATGCGGAGGTGGCGAAATATGGATTGCTGGGAGACGCAGGCTTCTTCGAATGGCTGGAAGCTGCGGCCCCCACCATCATGCGCGGCGACGCCCAGGCGCGCATCCACGCCATCAGGCGTTCCTGCGAGGCCAAGGCAGCGATCGTGGCGGAAGACGAGACGGAAACCGGCGTGCGGGCGCTGCTCAACCTCGGCCACACCTTCGGCCATGCGCTTGAATCCGCCACCGGCTATTCGCAGCGCCTTCTCCATGGCGAGGGCGTCTCGATCGGCATGGTGCAGGCTTTTCGTTTCTCCGAGCGCCAGAAGCTCTGCGCGCCGGGCACGGCGGAGCGCGTGGCCAAGCACCTGAAGGGTGTTGGCCTTCCCATCCACGCGAGCCAGATCCCCGGCGAACTGCCGCCGCCCGCCACACTTCTCGACATCATGCGGCAGGACAAGAAAGCGCAAGGCGGAAGGCTGACCTTCATCCTGGCGCGCGGCATCGGCGAGGCCTTCATCGCGAAAGACGTCTCGGATGCCGATGTGCTGGACTTCCTGACGGAGGACCTCCGCCAGCGATGAGCCTCGAACCCGGACTGATCACCGCCGCACTCCTTGGCCTGCTCATTCTGTCCGCCGTCCTCTCCGCCGCGCGCACGGCACTGGCGGAGGCCTCGCGCACCCGCCTCAGCGAGCTTCACAAGAAGGGCGAGGCCCGTGCCGAGCGCGTGCTGGCGCTGCTCGACAGCGAGGAGCGAACGTCCGGCGCGCTGGCGCTGTGGCATGGCGCGGTGCTGATCCTTGCAGGTGCCGTTGCCGTGCTGCTCATCGAATATTTTGCCGTGCTGCCGGAGAAGCTGGCCGCGGCGGTGATCCTGGTTCTGGCCTTTGCCTTCTTCGGTTTCGCGCTGCCGAAGGCCCACGCCGCAGCCCGGCCGGAAGCCGTTGCAATGGGCTTGTGCAGCATCATCTTCGCGATGATCGCGGTGACGGGTGCCATGGCCAGCACAGCCGACAAGGCGGCGCGCGCGATGCTGCGGCAGACCGGGGATGACGGCCCGCAGGACGGCCAATCGGTGCATGAGGAACTGCGCGAGACGATCGACCTCCATATCAAGGAGGGCACCGTGATCAAGAATGACCGCGACATGCTGAGCGGCATTCTCGCCATGCAGGACCTCGAGGTTTCCGACATCATGGTCCACCGCACCAAGATGACGATGATCGATGGCGCCGAAGACGCGAAGGACATTGTCGCCAAGGTGCTGAAAAGCGGCCATACGCGCATTCCGGTGTGGAAGGACAGCCCCGACAACATCATCGGCGTGCTGCATGCCAAGAACCTGTTCTCAGCCTTTCAGAAGCACAATGGCGATGCCAACAAGATCGACATCGAGGACATCTTGCTGCCGCCGTGGTTCGTGCCGGATACGCGCGCCATACCTGACCAGCTCAACGCCTTCCTGAAGCGCAAGAGCCATTTCGCCATCGTGGTGGACGAATATGGCGAGGTGCAGGGGCTGGTGACGCTGGAAGACATCATCGAGGAGATCGTCGGCGACATCAAGGACGAGCACGACGCGGTGGCCAGCGGTGTCCGCCCCAAGCCTGACGGCTCATACCTCGTCGACGGCGCGGTGCCGATCCGCGACCTCAACCGCGCCTTCGACTGGACGCTGCCGGATGACGAGGCCAACACCATCGCCGGCCTCGTGATCCATGAGGCGCGGATGATCCCGGACGTGGACCAGGCCTTCGTGTTCCACGGCTTCCGCTTCGAGATCCTGAAGAAGCGGCACCATCAGATCACGGCGCTGCGGATGAGCCCGGTGAAGCGGGACGAGGTTTCCGATTAGGTCGGGACGAGCGGAGAGAAGCCCTCATCCGCCCTTCGGGCACCTTCTCCCATCCTTCGGACGGGAGAAGGGACTCGTGGAAAGGTTTCCCTTCTCCCGTCGCGACGCGATGGGAGAAGGTGGCCGAAGGCCGGATGAGGGCTCCTACGGCGCCGAGGCCTGGATCGCCAGGGCGTGAACCCGCTCCCGCAATTCCTCAGCCAGCGCGGCATTCACCATGCGGTGCTGGTCGACCCTCGACTTGCCGCGGAAGGCTTCCGCGACGATTTTGACACGGAAATGGCTTTCACCATCTGGCCCGGCGCCGGAGTGGCCGGCGTGCTGGTAGGACTCGTCAATGACCTCAAGCGCCGACGGCGAGAAATTTTGCCGGAGCTTTGCGGAGATTCTTTGGCCCACGGGGCCCAGATGCGTGGTAGGTGTCATTCGTGTCCCTCATGCGAGGCAAGACTTGCTTGGGCTCGCCTCTAACACCATAATTGGCAGCGATGAAGCTCGATTCAAAATACTTCGACAAGATCCGGGTGAAGCCTTCCACCGAGAAGAAGCCCGCCGATACGATTGCGCAATGTGAATGGCCCGGCTGCCCACGCCCCAGCCGCCACAAGGCGCCGATGGGCCGTGGCCATGAGGGCAAGTTCTACAACTACTGCACCGAGCATGTGCAGGAGTACAACAAGACCTACAACTACTTCTCGGGCATGAAGGACGACGAGATGCAGGAGTTCCAGAAGGAAGCCCGCCTCGGCCACCGCCCGACCTGGAAACTGGGACAGAACGCCACGGCAACCGCCTCCAGCGTGCGGCGCAAGGCGGCGCAGATGCGCGACGATCCCTTCGGCGTCAATGGCACGGCAGCGAAGATGCCGGGCCGCCACCCCACCGGCCGGGCGCTGCGCTCCACCGAGCTCAAGGCGCTGCAGACGCTGGGTCTTGACGACAGCGCCACGGCAGACCAAGTGAAAACCCAGTACAAGACGCTGGTGAAGCGGCTTCATCCGGATGCCAATGGCGGCAGCCGGGCCAATGAGGATACGCTGAAAGCAGTGATCCAGGCCTATGACCACCTGCGTTCAAGTGGGTTCTGCTAGCCGGGACTGAGCCTTGCCCTATGGGGCGCGAACGTCTAAAACTCGGCCCCTGAAACCCCGGAACATGAAGATTTCCTGACATGATTGCAAAGGCCACCCCAGAGGCGAACGGCATGCCCGACATCAAGGCGTCGGTGAGGCAGCTCTTCGGCTTCGAATCCAACCTCGAGGTTCCGGCCTATTCCAAGCCGTCGGAACATGTTCCCGACCTCGATCCGGACTATCTTTTCAACCGCGAGACCACGCTCGCCATCCTCGCGGGCTTCGCCTACAACCGCCGCGTGATGGTGACGGGCTATCACGGCACCGGCAAGTCCACCCACATCGAGCAGGTGGCAGCACGCCTCAACTGGCCGTGCATCCGCATCAACCTCGACAGCCACATCAGCCGAATCGACCTGATCGGCAAGGATGCGATCGTGCTGCAAGAAGGCAAGCAGGTGACCGAGTTCCGCGAGGGCATCCTGCCCTGGGCCTACCAGCACAATGTCGCCCTCGTCTTCGACGAATATGATGCCGGCCGCCCGGACGTGATGTTCGTGATCCAGCGCATCCTCGAAAGCGCGGGCAAGCTCACGCTGCTTGACCAGTCGAAGGTCATCCGCCCGCATGCCGCCTTCCGGCTGTTCGCCACGGCCAATACCATCGGCCTTGGCGACACCACGGGCCTCTATCACGGAACCCAGCAGATCAACCAGGCGCAGATGGACCGCTGGTCCATCGTCACCGCCCTCAACTACCTGCCGCATGCGCAGGAGGTAGGCATCGTGCTGGCCAAGTCGAAGAATTTCGACACCGAGAAGGGCCGCAAGATCATCTCCAACATGGTGCGCGTGGCGGACCTGACCCGCAACGCCTTCATGCAGGGCGATCTCTCGACCGTCATGTCGCCGCGCACCGTCATCACCTGGGCGCAGAACGCCGAGATCTTCGATGACGTGGGCTTCGCCTTCCGCGTCACCTTCCTGAACAAGTGCGACGAGCTGGAGCGCAGCGTGGTGGCGGAATTCTACCAGCGCTGCTTCGGCGAAGAACTGCCCGAATCCTCCGCCCACATTGCCATCGCCTGAGTGAACGGCGGTGGCTGGCGAGAAGGAGTCACCCGGCAACGCCTTCAAGCGCGTCCTCACCGTCGCGATGAAGACCATTGCGGAAGATCCGGAACTGTCCGTGACCTTCGGCAACGAGAATCCATCTCTCGCGGGGAACAAGGCGAAGTTGCCGCAGATCGGCAATGAGCTGAAGGCCGCCGAGATCGCCATCGTGCGGGGCCTGTCCGACAGCTACGCGCTGCGCATCGCCAATCACAACGACAAGGTCCACAACCACTACCAGCCGCAGGGCAAGAACGCGCGCGCCGTGTTCGAGGCCGTGGAACAGGCCCGCATCGAGGCACTCGGCGCCAATGCCATGCCCGGCATGAAGAACAATCTCGCGGCGATGATGGACGACCGCTACCGCCGCAAGGACGTCGCCCGCTACACCGACCGCAAGGATGCCCCCCTTGACGAGGCCGTGGCCCTTCTGGTGCGTGAGAAGCTGACCGGCGAGACCCCGCCCGAGGGCGCGCGCACCATGGTGGACCTCTGGCGGCCGTGGATCGAGGAGAAAGCCTCGGCCCAGCTCGCCCACCTCAACGAGAGCATCCATGACCAGGCGGCCTTCGCCCGCATGTCACGCGACATCATCGCCGCCCTCGACATGGGCGACGAGCTGGGCGAGGACCCCGACCAGTCCGACGAGAACGACGAGAACAACGAGCCCGAGGAAGAATCGGGCGAGCGCCAGGAGACGCCTGAAGGCGAGGAGCAGGAAAGCGCCCAGCAATCCATGGAGGAGATGCAGGACGCCGAGGGCGAATCCGAGGCTGCCGAAACAGACGCCCAGCAGATGGACGTCGACGAGCAGCAGGACAGCCAGGATGGCGAGGAAGAGTCCGACGGCGAGGAGCCGTGGCGGCCGCAGCTGCCCTTCTCGTCGCTGTCCAACGAGGACTTCTACAAGGTCTTCACCAACCAGTTCGACGAGGAGATCTCGGCGGAAGACCTCTGCGATGCGGAAGAACTGACCAGGCTTCGCAACTATCTCGACAAGCAGCTCTCCAGCATGCAGGGCGTGGTGGCGCGGCTCGCCAACCGCCTGCAGCGCAAGCTGATGGCGCAGCAGAACCGCTCCTGGGATTTCGACCTCGAGGAAGGCGTGCTCGATGCCGCGCGCCTCACCCGCGTGGTGATCGACCCCATGCACCCGCTCTCCTTCAAGGTGGAGCAGGACACGGATTTCCGCGACACGGTGGTGACACTGCTGCTGGACAATTCAGGCTCGATGCGCGGACGCCCGATCACGGTGGCCGCCACCTGCGCCGACATTCTTGCCCGCACGCTGGAGCGCTGCGGCGTGAAGGTCGAGATCCTCGGCTTCACGACCAGGGCCTGGAAGGGCGGGCAATCGCGCGAGAAGTGGTTGGGCGCCAACAAGCCGCCAAACCCTGGCCGCCTCAACGATCTGCGCCACATCATCTACAAATCCGCTGACAGCCCGTGGCGGCGCGCGCGCCGCAATCTGGGGCTGATGATGCGCGAGGGGCTGCTCAAGGAAAACATCGACGGCGAAGCGCTGATCTGGGCGCACAACCGGCTGCTGGCGCGCACCGAGCAGCGCCGCATCCTGATGGTGATCTCGGATGGCGCGCCCGTTGACGATTCCACACTCTCCGTCAACTCCGGCAACTACCTTGAGAAGCACCTGCGCCAGGTGATCAACGACATCGAGCAGCGCTCGCCGGTGGAACTGATCGCCATCGGCATCGGGCATGATGTGACGCGCTACTACAAGCGCGCCGTGACCATCGTGGATGCCGAGGAACTGGGCGGGGCCATGACCGACAAGCTGGCGGAACTCTTCTCCGAAACGGCAGCGCCAAAACCCATGGCGCGGCAGCCAATGAAGAAGCGCGCCCGGGCTTGAAGCGGCTTGCCGCGGGCATCGCTCTTCTGGTGCTCACGACGGGTGCCGAGGCCGATCCCGTTGCCGTCGCATCGGATCCCATCGGCTCTTTCCAGCGGTTCTCGTCCTCGGGCAGCTTCGGGTCATTCGCGTGGCGCGGTGGGCTGACGCTCACCTCGGAAGACCGTGGCTTCGGTGGATTTTCCGGGCTGGTGCTCGGCGGAAACTGCGAGGACATGCTGGCCGTGAGCGACCGCGGCAACTGGCTTCAGGCCCGGCTCGTCTATGAGGAGGGCATTCTCGCGGGCATTGCGGAAGCCGTCCTGGCGCCCATCCGCGACAGCAAGGGCCAACCGCAGAAAAGCAAGTCCTGGGCCGATGCCGAGGCCGTCACACGGCTGGCGAACGGCCGGATCGCCGTGGGCTTCGAAAGCCGCGTGCGCTTTGGCACCTATGACATCGCGCGGCGCGGCCTTGATGCGCGGTTCCAGACCCTTCCGCACCCAAGGGACATCGACCGGGGGACCGACAATGGCGAGGTCGAATCCCTCGGAGAACTTCCCGGCGGCCGCCTCATCGCCATCGCCGAGCGGCATTTCGATGCCCAGGGCAACATCCGCGGCTGGACGTGGAAGGGCGGAGAGGTCAGGGACTTCTCCCTTGAGCGCTACGACGCTTATCAGGTGACCGATCTCGCGGTGAATGGCGATGACGTGCTGACGCTGGAGCGCCGCTTTTCGGCGGGCTCGCTGCCCGGCATGGCGGTGCGGCGCTTCGCCATCGCCGATATCGCAAGCGGCAAGCCGGTGATCCCGGAGCTTCTGCTGGAGGCCACGGCTCCGCTCTATGTGATCGACAACATGGAGGCCATCGCACTGTGCGAGCGCCAGGGGGAGACGCGGGTGACGCTGATGTCGGACGACAACTTCAATTCACCGGTACAGAGCACGATCCTGCTGCAGTTCGCCTATCGGCGCTAGCTCACTCTACTGCCGTCATCCCGGCGAAGGCCGGGATGACGCACGTTGGGGGGGGCAGTCAGCCTGTCTCATACTTCACCAGAAACGCTTCCACGCTGAGTTCACGCATGCCGGCCACGGCCTGGCCCAGCCTGTCATACTCCCAGTCACACCAGGAAAGCGCCTATCGGCGATGAAGACCGCCACACCCCCTTGATGCCGTCATCCCGGCGAAGGCCGGGATAACGCACGTTAGAGGGCAGTCAGCCTGTCTCATACTTCGCCAGAAACGCTTCCACGCTGTATTCACGCATGTCGGCCACGGCCTGACCCAGCCTGTCATGCTCCCAGTCCCACCAGGAAAACGCCTGTCGGCGATGAAGACCGCCACACCCCCTTGATGCCGTCATCCCGGCGAAGGCCGGGATCCAGCTTTGAGTCAGCATGTGCGGAACGAAGTGAGCTGGATCCCGGCCTTCGCCGGGATGACGCACGTTGGTGGGCAGTCAGCCTTTCTCATACTTCGCCAGAAACGCTTCCACGCTGAGTTCACGCATGCCGGCCACGGCCTGGCCCAGCCTGTCATGCTCCCAGTCCCACCAGGAACGCGCCTATCGGCGTTGAAGACCGCCACACCCCCATGATACCGTCATCCCGGCCTTCGCCGGGATGACGCACGTTGGGGGCAATCAGCCTGTCACATACTTGGCCAGAAACGCTTCCGCGCTGAGTTCACGCATGCCGGCCACGGCCTGGCCGAGCCTGTCATGCTCCCCGTCCCACCAGGAAAGCGCCCATCGGCGATGAAGACCACCACACCCCCTTGATGCCGTCATCCCGGCGAAGGCCGGGATCCAGCTTTGTCTCAGCATGTGCGGAACGAAGTGAGCTGGATCCCGGCCTTCGCCGGGATGACGGACGGTGGGGGCAGTCAGCCTG
>NZ_JBIICB010000184.1:0-8646 GCF_044239095.1 Aestuariivirga sp.
TCATTGCCCTAGGAGGAAGCATCATCAAAAGGGAATCTGGAATGCGTGTCGCGTGGATCGGACTTGGCGTCATGGGGTATCCGATGGCGGGGCATCTCGTCACCCGCGGCGGGCTCGATGTGACCGTTTACAACCGGACGGCTGCCAAGGCAGAGAAGTGGTCTGAGGCCTTCAAAGGCCCGAACCACCCAACCCCGGCAGACGCCGCGCGCGATGCCGACTTCGTCTTCGCCTGCGTCGGCAACGACGATGACCTGCGCGAGGTGACGATCGGCCCGCAGGGCTGCTTCCAGAGCATGAAGAAGGGTGCGGTTTTCGTCGATCACACCACGGCCTCCGCCCTCGTGGCGCGTGAACTCCACGCCATGGCGAAGGCGAAGGGCCTGGGCTTCGTCGATGCGCCCGTCTCGGGCGGCCAGGCGGGCGCCGAAAACGGGGTCCTCACCGTGATGTGCGGCGGCGATGCGGATGATTACGCGAAGGCCGAGCCCCTCATCACCCATTTCTCCCGCATGCGGAAGCTGCTCGGACCCGCGGGCTCCGGCCAGCTCGCCAAGATGGTGAACCAGATCGCCATCGCAGGGCTGGTGCAGGGCCTGGCCGAGGCGGTCAACTTCGGCATGAAGGCGGGCCTCGACATGGAGGCGGTGGTTGAGGTGATTTCCAAGGGGGCGGCTGGCTCCTGGCAGATGGAGAACCGCCACAAGACCATGATCCAGGGCAAGTTCGACTTCGGCTTCGCCGCCGACTGGATGCGCAAGGATTTGGGGATCTGCCTTGATGAATCCCGCCGCAACGGCGCGCCACTTCCCGTCACGGCGCTGGTCGACCAGTTCTACGCCGAGGTGCAGAAGCTGGGCGGCGGCCGCTGGGACACTTCAAGCCTGATCGCGCGGCTCCAGAATTTGGATCGCAAGCAGCAGGGCTAGCGGAACGAGGCCCTCATCCGGCCTGCCGGCCACCTTCTCCCATCCTTCGGACGGGAGAAGGGAAAGCTGGGAGATGCTTATCCCCTTCTCCCGTCGCAACGCGATGGGAGAAGGTGGCCGAAGGCCGGATGAGGGCTCTTCGCCCAGCCACTCAGCCCTTCAACCCCTTCGCCACCTCAACTGCAAAATACGTCAGCACGCCATCCGCCCCGGCGCGCTTGAAGCTCATCAGCGCTTCGGGAACGACCCGCTTGGGATCGAGCCAGCCATTGTTGCAGGCGGCCATGATCATCGCGTATTCGCCGGACACCTGATAGGCGAAGGTCGGCACGTGGAAGGTCTCCTTCACGCGGCGCACGATGTCGAGATAGGGCATGCCGGGCTTCACCATCACCATGTCGGCGCCCTCGGCGAGGTCGAGGCCCACTTCGCGGATTGCCTCGTCGGTGTTGGCGGGGTCCATCTGGTAGGTGCGCTTGTCGCCGGTCAGCGTGCCGGACGAGCCCACGGCATCCCGGAAGGGGCCGTAGAAGCCGCTCGCATATTTGGCGCTGTAGGCCATGATCTGCACATGGGTCAGCGCCTTCGCCTCAAGCGCCTGGCGGATGCGGCCGATGCGCCCGTCCATCATGTCGGAGGGCGCGATGATGTCGCAGCCGGCTTCAGCCTGCACCAGCGACTGGCGCACCAGCGCATCGAGGGTCGCGTCATTGAGGATCTGGTCGCCCTCCATCAGCCCGTCATGACCATGGCTTGTGTAGGGATCGAGTGCGACGTCGCACATGATGCCGATTTCCGGCACCGCCTGGCGGATGGCGCGCACCGCCTGGCAGACGAGGTTGTTGGGGTTGAAGGCCTCGCGCGCATCGGGCGTGCGCAATTCGCGCGCCGAGTTGGGAAACAGGGCCACGGCGGGAATGCCGAGGTCTGCCGCCTCCTTGACCTTGTCGACCAGCAGGTCGACGGAATAGCGCGTCACACCCGGCATTGAGGCGACGTCCTCGGTGCGGTTCTGCCCGGCGATGACGAAGACCGGCCAGATCAGGTCATGCGCGGTGAGCGTGTTCTCCCGCACCATGGCGCGGGACCATGCGGTGCGGCGGTTGCGGCGCATGCGGAGGGCGGGGAATGCTGCTGTCATGTCAGGTCCATTTGTCATGTGAGATGAATAACAAGACTTGACGCCCGCGCGCAACCGGATGGCCCTGCGGCGATTGGCAGATGCGGTAGCCGTTCTTGCGGGCCAGCCTTCACAATGCCTTCACCCTGTTTGTCAGCACCGCGTCAACCGGCTTTGGAAAGACTCTGGTAAGCCTGCCGGAGATTGCTCCAAATATCTGAAACTATAAGCATATGTTTACTCAACCCATTGAGCGGGCCTTAAAGACTGGCCCCCTAGTTTGGGACCTGCGCACAGGGGAATGGACGACAGAAACCATCCCCTTCGAGCAAGAGGGTTAGGTGATGAATATGCAGACTGAGTTGAGGGGGGGCCTGCGCCCTGCCGCCGGGGAGGCGAGGGGCAATCCGGTCAAGCCAAAATATCTCGATGCCCTGAACCTGATCGAGCGTCTGCACCGGCGGCTGCTCGACGTGATCAAGGACGATTTCGAGCGGCATGGCGAACCGGAGGTGAACCCGGTGCAGGCGCTGCTGCTCTACAACATCGCCGATGCGGAACTGACCGCGGGCGAACTCAAGACCCGCGGGCACTATCACGGCTCGAACGTGTCCTATAATCTCAAGAAGCTGGTCGAGACCGGCTACGTCCATCATGAGCGTTCATCCACCGACAGGCGCTCGGTGCGCGTGCGCCTGACGCCCAAAGGGCAGGCCATCCGGAACCGTGTCGATGCGCTCTACAACCGGCAGATGCAGGCCGTCGAGCATCTCGTCGGGCTCGATGCCGTGGAACTCGACCGCATCAACAAGGCGCTCACCCGCCTCGAGCGTTACTGGACCGACCAGATTCTCTACCGTCTCTGAAGCGTTTACCCCTGCAAAGCCGAAGGGCCGTGCCGTGGCTGGGAAGCCACGGTGCGGCTCTGACGTTGCTGTGTTTTGACGAGCCTGCCGGTTTGCTGCTAAGGGGAGGTTCTCCGGAGAGAGATTCAGGAAAATGAGGGATTTGATGCGTTTTTGGGCGTTCGGCCGGTCTGGAAAAGCTCTGCGGAGCATGTCTCTCGTGATCGCTCTGGCCCTGGCCGCCGTGGCGGCCTCTCCGTCTTCGCTTCGTGCCGAATCGGATAGTCCGGGCGCAAACCAGTTCCAGAAAAAGAAGAAGCTGTTCTCCTCGACCCGCCAGACCAGCAATGCGAACACCACGCATTCGCAAGCCTCGGGCGGTAAGGCGACCACCGAGACCGCCATCCTGAACGATGGCAGCGTTGCCCCCTTCATCACGGCTGACAGCCCGGCGGCCATCCAGGCGATGGCCGACAAATACGCCGCAATCGTCTCTGCAGGCGGCTGGCCGCGCCTTCCCAAGGGCAACCAGAAGGTGGGTGCCAAGGGCAAAAACATCGCGATCCTCAATCAGCGGCTCTCCATCGAGGGCTACCTCACGGTTGGTGATGCGCAGGGTGAGGTGTTCACCAGTGCGACGGAAGAGGCGCTCAAGAAGTTCCAGCGCAACCACGGCCTTGCAGTGAGCGGCCGGGTCGACGGGCCGACGCTCCTGGCGCTCAACGTGCCGGCCGATCGCCGCCTTTCCACCATCAGGGCCAACATTCCCCGCCTCGCGGAATATTCCAAGGACCTGGGCAACCGCTACATCGTTGTCAACATTCCCTCCCAGCAGATCGAGACGGTGAGTGACGGCAGGGTCTTTTCACTCCACAACGCCATCGTCGGCCGGCCGTCGAGGCCCACGCCCGTGGTGATGACGCCACTCACCATCGTGCGCTTTAACCCATATTGGAACGCGCCCGCGTCAATCGTCGAGAACGACATCCTGCCGCGCATGTTGTCGAAGGGGCCCTCCAAGATCATGCGCGAGATGAACATGAAGGTGTTCGACGGCGTGGGCGGCCCCGAGATCGACCCCGATGACGTGAACTGGCGCCGCGTGCAGGTCGACGACTATCACTTCCGCCAGGAGCCCGGCGGCAGCAACGCAATGGCCACGGCCAAGATCGAGTTCAACAGCCCCTTCGGCATCTACCTGCACGATACGCCGGAGCCGCACCTGTTCAACACCGGCAGCCGCTTCTATTCGTCGGGCTGCGTGCGCGTTGACGGCGTGGCGATCATGATCGACTGGATCCTGCAGGGCCAGGACGGCATCGACCAGGCGCGCATCGCGCAGTTGGCCGAGACCAAGGAGCGCCTCGACACGACGATTGTGACCCCGCCACAATTGCGCGTGGCCTATCTCACGGCCTGGCCCGCCAATGACGGAATCGCTGCTTTCCGGCCGGACATTTATGAACTCGACGGCACCGGCTTCGTCGTCGGCCAGCCGCTGCCCGACGGCGAGAAGATCGACGGTCAGCGCTATGTGCTGAAGCCCATTCCGCGCTTGCAGCAGGACATCGACACCAACGATGGCTTCGGCTTCGCCTCGCTGTTTGGCGGCGGCAGCAGGAAGGACAGCCTGATCAGCACCAGCTCAGCCAACAAGGCCAAGAAGGAGGCCGAGCGCAGGAAGCTCGAGAGGGAAAAGCTCGCCAAGCAAAAGGCGGCCGAGAAGGCGAAGCTCGCCAAGAAGAAGGCTGACGAGAAGGCGAAACTCGCCAAGAAGAAGGCAGACGAGAAAGCGAAGCTCGCGAAGAAGAAGGCCGCCGATAAGGCGAAGCTCGCGAAGGCGGACACCAAGGACGCCAAGACCAAGAAGGTCGTGAAGAAGGACACCGCCACGGCTGCGGCAAAAAAGCCGGATGCCAAGACGGCAGCCGCCGCGAAGAAGGACGAGAAGCCAAAGGCCGCCGCGAAAAAGGCGCCCGATTGCAAGGCCGGCACTGATGGCAAGCTGCCCGAGGGCTGCAAGGCGGCCACCACAAAGAAGCCTCCGGCGAAGCCCGAAGCCGCGGCGGAGAAGACGGCATCAGCCAACTGAGGCGCAAATTCTTGAAGTGAAGATTGAGGGGGCGGATGTTTCTTCCGCCCCCTTCTTCGTTGTGATTGCCGCTGTGAACCGCAGGCCTGCCGCTCGCCGCCGCGCTGCCATCTAGCCAAAGAGGTATCTGGACCTCTGTGAGGCAATCTGCCAATGGCGGATCAGCGTATGAAGTGCCGTTTAGGGGATGATCAAATGGCCAGGAAATCTGTGAAGAAAACCGCAAGCAAGGCGAAGCCCAAGGCAAAGGCCAAGGCAACCGCCAAGGCGGTGAAGAAAAAGCAGCCGGTGAAGGCAGCGCGCAAGCCGCTGTTCCCCGGCTTCTTCAAGGATGCACTGGCCAAATCGGACCCGAAGATCGCCAAGGCCATCGCCCAGGAGCTCGGCCGCCAGCAGCATGAGATCGAGCTGATCGCCTCCGAGAACATCGTCTCCAAGGCGGTGATGGAGGCACAGGGCTCCGTCATGACCAACAAATATGCGGAGGGCTATCCGGGCCGCCGTTATTATGGCGGCTGCCAGTATGTGGACATCTCCGAACAGCTCGCCATTGACCGCGCCAAGCAGCTCTTCAACTGCTCCTACGCCAATGTGCAGCCGCATTCGGGCGCAACCGCCAACCAGGCGGTGTTCTTCGCGCTCCTGCAGCCCGGTGACACCTACATGGGCCTCGATCTGGCCTGCGGCGGCCACTTGACCCATGGCTCGCCCGTCAACCAGTCGGGCAAGTGGTTCAAGGTCGCGCCCTACAAGGTGCGTGAGGACAACCACCTGATCGACTATGACAAGCTGGCCGAGCAGGCACTCGCCGTGAAGCCCAAGCTCGTCATCGCCGGCGGCTCCGCCTATCCGCGCATCATCGACTTCAAGCGCTTCCGCGAGATCGCCGATTCGGTGGGCGCCCTGCTGATGGTGGACATGGCGCATTTTGCCGGTCTCGTGGCGGGCGGCGTGCACCCCAATCCGCTCGACTATGCGGATGTGGTAACGACCACGACCCACAAGACGCTGCGCGGCCCCCGTGGCGGCCTCATCCTCAGCCGCAATGACGACCTGGGCAAGAAGTTCAACTCGGCCGTCTTCCCCGGCCTTCAGGGCGGCCCGCTCGAGCATGTGATCGCCGCCAAGGCCGTGGCCTTCGGCGAGGCGCTGAAGCCCGCCTTCAAGAAGTATTCGAAGGCTGTGGCCGACAACGCCCGCGTCCTCGCCCAGGCGATGATCGACGGCGGCTCCGACCTCGTCTCCGGCGGCACCGACACGCATCTGATGCTGGTCGATCTGCGCAAGAAGGGTGTGACCGGCAAGGCCGCCGAACAGTCGCTGGGCCGCGCCTTCATCACCTGCAACAAGAACGGCATCCCCTTCGATCCGGCCCCCTTCACCATCACCTCGGGCATCCGCCTCGGAACACCCGCGGGAACAACGCGTGGCTTCGGCGCGGCGGAGTTCCGTGAGGTCGGCGCCCTCATCAACGAGGTGCTCGATGGCCTCGCGAAGAACGGCGAGGAGAAGAACGGCAAGGTCGAGAAGGCCGTAGCCGCCAAGGTCAAGAAGCTCACCGGGCGCTTCCCGATCTATTGAGCGAAGGGGCCCTCATCCGGCCTTCGGCCACCTTCTCCCATTGCTGCGCAACGGGAGAAGGGAAAGCTGTAACATGATTATTCCCTTCTCCCGTCCGAAGGATGGGAGAAGGTGCCCGACAGGGCGGATGAGGGCCTCTCTCCGCGAGTCCGGCCCCCCTTGACCCCGCCACCCCGCTCCCCCAGAGATGGTGCATCCTCAACCTTTGAGTCCCCATCCCTTGCGCTGTCCTTTCTGCTCCAACGAAGAAACCCAGGTGAAGGACAGCCGTCCCACCGAGGACGGCACGGCCATTCGCCGCCGCCGCTATTGCCCGGATTGCTCCGGCCGCTTCACCACCTTCGAGCGCGTGCAGCTGCGCGAGCTGATGGTGCTGAAAAAATCCGGCAGGCGTGTTCCCTTCGACCGTGACAAGCTGATGCGCTCGATTCAGGTGGCGCTCCGCAAGCGCCCGGTGGACCCGGAGCGGGTGGAGCGCATGGTCTCCGGCATCGTCCGCCGTCTCGAGAGCCTAGGGGAAAGCGAGATCAAGTCCGAAACCGTCGGCAAGCTCGTCATGGAGGCGCTCAAGATGCTGGACGACGTGGCCTATGTGCGCTTCGCCTCCGTCTACAAGAACTTCCGCGAAGCCAAGGATTTCGAGGAGCTCTTGGGCGAACTTTCGGGCGAGGACGACAACGGCGAGACCGGTGACAACTGACGATGCCCGCTGGATGGACAACGCGCTGCGGCTTGGCCGCCGCGCGCTGGGCACCACGGCGGAAAACCCCAATGTCGGCTGCGTGATCGTGAAGGACGGCCGGCTCAAGGGCGTGGGCTGGACCCAGCCTGGCGGCAGGCCCCATGCCGAAACGCAAGCCTTGGCGATGGCGGGCGAGGGGGCCCGCGGCGCCACGGCTTACGTCACGCTCGAGCCTTGCGCGCACCATGGCCGCACCGGCCCCTGCGCTGAAGCGCTGGTGAAGGCGGGCATCGCCCGCGTCGTCACCGCCATCGAGGACCCGGACCCGCGCGTCTCAGGTGGCGGTCATGCCATCCTTCGCCAGGCGGGCATCGCCGTTGAGACCGGGCAGGGCGCGGAGCAGGCCCGCCGCGACATGGCGGGCTTTTTCACCCGCATCCTCAAAGGCCGCCCGCAAGTCATTCTGAAGATGGCGGTTTCCGCCGATCACATGATCTCCGGCGGGGTGGGCCAGCGCACCGCGATTTCGGGGCCTGAGGCGCGCGCCCGCGTCCACCTGCTGCGCGCCCAGTGCGATGCCATCCTGGTTGGCATGGGCACCGTGCTGGCGGATGATCCGGAACTCACCTGCCGCCTTCCCGGCCTCGAAAGCCGCTCGCCCAAACCCTTCGCGCTGAGCCGCACGGGGCGCCTGCCGCCCGCCTCCCACCTCGCCCAGAGCGGCGCCGAGGTCCTGCGGGCAAGCGTGCCGGAGGTGCTGGCGGAACTTGCCGCCCGCGGCATCAACCGCCTGATGGTCGAAGGCGGCGCCCGCGTGGCGCGCAGCTTCCTCGAGGCGGGCATGGTCGATCAGTTTCACCTGATCCGGGCGAAGAAGAGCCTCGGCAGCGGCGGCGTGGCGGTTCTCGCAGGCCTGCCGCTCGATCAGGCATTGCAGCCATTCCAGATGGTCGAGCAGGAAAGACTTGGGGACGATCTGCTGACGGTCTATGAAACGTCTCAGCAAGAATCCCCTTCTCCCGTCCGCAGGATGGGAGAAGGTGGCCGACAGGCCGGATGAGGGCTTCCCTCCACGAGTCCTGCCGGTTGAAAGAGGCCCTCATCCGCCCTTCGGGCACCTTCTCCCATTGCGGCGCAACGGGAGAAGGGGAAGATCTTAAGGTTCGCAAAACGTCATGTTCACTGGCATCATCACTGACATCGGCACCGTCCGCGCTGTCATCAAGGCGGGCGATACGCGTTTCGAGATCGTGACCGCCTATGACCTCTCGAGCGTTGACCTCGGCGCCTCCATCGCCTGCAATGGCTGCTGCCTCACCGTCATCGAAAAGGGGGCGAATTGGTTCGCCATTCAGGCCTCTGCCGAAACCCTGTCCAAGACCACGCTGGGCGGCTGG
>NZ_JBIICB010000185.1:0-8627 GCF_044239095.1 Aestuariivirga sp.
ATGAAGCCAAGAAGATCCTGGTGACTTGAACCCTGCTTCCCGGTCCGAACATCACGCCTGGTGCCAGTCGATTCGTGCCAACTGAAGCACTCCCTGAATGCTGTCTCGCGTGCGGATGCCGACCTCCTCTGCGGACATTTCAGCCAATCTAGGAGAGAAGACTTCTGGGCAGAGCTGGTTGAGCCCATTTGTTCGGGCCAGGATCTGCACAAGCTCCACGTTGGGGAACTCTCCGTCGCCCGGAAATTTCCGATCATAGCAGTTGTCCTTGATCGTCACGCCGGGAGGAAGCTGCAATGGTCCGTCATTCAATTGCACAGAGTGGATCATATGACCGGGGATGTCGTTCAACAGAGAGATGTCAGATCCGCCTCGCACCATGTGCCATGTATCGATGACAAGTCCGCCGTTCCTCGCGCCCGAAGTCTTGACGATCCGCCACGCCATCTCGAGCGTGGGAACGCCCCATAGGGGGATAGGCTCCAGATCGCAGATCAGCCCATGATCGTCAGCGCGCTTGCAGATGCGCGCGTAGTGCTCGGTTACTTCGTCGATCGACATTGAACCGAGGGGGAAGGTGGCATTCAGACTCATGTATCTCGCCCCGACACTCTCCGCCAGCGGGAAGAACCGATCTGCAGGCGTATCGACCGTGGCGATATACGCATCATCCATATTGTCGGGCAACCAGATCCTTGGCCATGTGTTCAATGGATCGAGGCGTCCAATGGTGATGCCTTGGCCTGCCGCACGCCTGCGCACTTCACCGGGCGAAATCCCAGCCGCCGCCATACGCTCAATTTCGATGGGCATCTGCGACAGATCTTTATAACCCGCCACGCGGGTTGCCAGAAGCTTTCCCGCAAGGTCGAGATGAGCCACATTGGAGAATGGCATCGCAAAGCTGTTCACGTGTCCGATCATCACGAAATCCTCTAGTGTGGTGACGAGATGCCGAAGTCTTCCCCGGCGATATGGGAGGCTGCCCTGAGAGCCTGCGCGGCTATTGTCAGCGCGGGATTCACAGCTGCCGATGATGGGAAGAACGAGGCATCGATGACGAAGAGATTGTGGTGGTCCCAGCTCCGGCAAAACGGATCGAGCACGGAGGTCTGCGGATCCGTACCGAACCGCGCCGTTCCGCATTGGTGGGAGGTTGTGGCGACTGGCATCAACTTGGTGAGGATGAGGGGTAAACCGGCACGTTTCATGGCGCGGGATGCCCGCTTGGTGAGTTCCTGGTGGGCGCGCAGGTTATTGCGGCGCACATCCATCTTGATTGTGCCGCCAGAGACGGTGATTCTATTCTCAGGCGACGGCAGGTCTTCCGACATGATCCACCAGTCGAAGCTACGCTGAGCGAGAAGCTCATTTACAAATTGAGGTACGAGCGGGTTGGCGGCAGTCATGACGCCGGCTCGCAGCTTGCCGAGTGACATCAGGCATCCCATCGGCCAGCGGAACTCATCATCGCCGAAATAATAGTCGTTTATCGTCACGGTCTTCTGGAACACCGTGGCATTCTTCCTCGCTCCCACGGCCATCATGGCAGAGTTGTTATGGGTCATGTAGTTGCGGCCAACTTGATCAGAGGAGTTCGCGAGTCCATTCGGCATCGCGTCCGTGGCGGAGTGGAGGAGAATGGCCGCTGAGTTGATGGCACTGGCTGAGAGCACGTATGTCTTGGCTGTAAGAACTTCGGTTCTTCCATCCTGCTCCACTTCGACACCTGCTATGCTCTTGCCATCAGGGTTCAGAAGAAGCCGGCGGACAAGCGTTGACTTCCGCAACACGACATGGCCCATCGCCAATGCCGGCCGGAGTGTGCTCATTTCGGCATCGGCCTTGGCGTCGATCTGGCAGGGATAGCCGTCGCAAGTTCCGCAACGGATGCAGCCCCCGCTTGGTGGCATATAAATCGAAGCTTGCTGGGGAAATGGATGCAGACCTTGGGAACGCAGCCGCTCCATCAGACCCTGCATCGGAAGGTCTGAGTGTACCCCCGGGTAGGGGTAGGGGCTGGACCGTGGTCCTTCTGTAGGGTCAATGCCACCCGTCCCGAGAACATGGAAGAGCTCCTCGGCTTGCCGATACCACGGCTCCATGTCCTCATAGGTCACCGGCCAGGCCGGAGAGATTCCATCATGATGTTCCACGACCTCGAAGTCACGAGGTCTGAACCGGATCATGGTGCAACCATAGAACTTCGTTGCGCCGCCGACATTGTAAAAAACGGAGGGGTGGAATGGCTTGTCGTCTCCGTCAAGCCACGTTTCACGAGCAGTGTATTTGCGGTCAAGATAGACTGCCTTGGGGCTCCAGTTATCTGCCTCACGAGGGAGGTCGGTTCCTCGCTCAAGTATGAGTACCGAAAGGCCCCGACGGGCGAGAGCCAGAGCCGTCGTCCCGCCACCGACGCCGCTTCCTATTACAATTACGTCAGGTGATGTCATGTAACCCCGGCCTTTTGAATAGTGAGTCTGCGGGCGGTGGAGCGTACCGCCCGCAGCGCATTTGGCTCTACTGACGAAGCTTCGTCCAGATCAGATCGTACTTTTTCAGCGTTTCCGCAGAACAGGTCGGGTTGACGTAGGTCTTATAGCCCGCAGGTGGATTGATCTCGGGTGCCTTGGCAAGGTCCGGGGACAGCAGGGCGTTAGCCGCCGAGACGCCTGTCGGGTAGGCTCCTCAAAGCCTGCCATGATCCGCAACAATGTGGTCTTTCCACAACCCGACGGTCCCAGGAGGGTGAAGAACTCGTTGTCGTGGATGTTGAAGTAGACATCATTTAACGCAATGACGCCGCCGCCGAAGGACTTGCCAATATCTTCGAGAGACAGGAGTGGCTGGCCAGATGGCCGCGATGTGGTCTCTCTGTCCGTCACGGCCCTCTCCCCCACGGCCGACATCAGATGGCCTCAACCGGCATGCCATATCCCACGTTCCGCTTTCCGTATCGGCGGACCCTGAGATTGGCTTGTTCGGCGTGACCGACAAATCCCTCCATCAGACAAAGCCTGGAGCCATAGGCCCCAATCTTCGCCGATGCCTCATCGGTCAGAACGCGCTGATAGGTGCAGGTCTTCAGGAACTTTCCGACCCACAGGCCGCCGGTGTAGCGCGCTGCCTTGAGTGTAGGCAGGGTGTGGTTGGTACCGATGACCTTGTCGCCGAAGGAGACGTTGGTGCGCGCTCCAAGGAACAGGGCGCCATAGTTGGTCATCTTGTTCAGGAAGTAGTCTGGATCCCTGGTCATGACCTGAACATGTTCGGATGCAATGCGGTCAGCTTCAGCGACCATCTCCTCAAGGGTATCGCAAAGAATGATTTCGCCGTAGTCGTCCCAAGCCTTGCCGGCTATGTCTGCCGTGGGCAGGATTGTCAGAATTCGCTCGATTTCTCTTTGCGTGTCGCGCGCGAGGCCTTCAGAGTTGGTGATCAGAACAGCTGGCGAGTTGACTCCGTGCTCCGCCTGACCCAGCAAATCGGTGGCAACCATCTCGCCATCGACAGTTTCGTCGGCAATCACAAGGGTTTCGGTGGGGCCTGCGAAGAGATCGATGCCCACTTTGCCGAACATGAGGCGCTTGGCTTCTGCGACATAGGCATTGCCTGGCCCTGCAAGCATATCGACTGGCGCTATGCTTTCGGTCCCGTATCCCATCGCGGCGATAGCTTGGACGCCACCGAGGACGTAGATCTCATCAGCTGCGGCGAGGGCCTGCGCAGCAACAATCTTTGATGCTATCTCCCCCTTGAAGGGAGGTGCGCAGGTGATAACCCGCTTGCAGCCGGCGACCTTGGCTGTGAGGACAGTCATATGGGCTGACGCGAGCAAGGGATACTTTCCACCGGGTACGTAGCAGCCGACATTCGCGATCGGTATGTTGCGATGGCCCAGGACGACGCCAGGCATGGTTTCGATTTCGAGATCAAGGATCGTCTGGCGCTGGGCAGAAGCAAAGTTGCGGACCTGCTTCTGCGCGAAATCGAGATCGGTCCGCTCCTGTTTGCTCAAACCATTGATACAGGCTTGGATTTCCTTGTCGTCGAGCCGATAGCTATCACGATCCAGGCCGTCGAATTTGATGCTCAACGTCCGGACCGCAGCATCTCCACCTTCGCGAACTTCGCGAAGCAAGGACTCCACAGTTTTCGTTACCGCCGGATCGCTCGTCTTGCTCTGAGAAATGCGGGCAGATTTGATGTGACGGATCATGGCATGTCCTATTGATGAGGGCGTTTCGGAGGTGAGCGGCTGCCGATTGCAGGCGACACCGCTGTGTCAGAGATGCTGTTCCTTCGCCCTCATCTTTTCGTAGTCTGCCTTTTCCTTTTCGTAGTAGTCGGGCGAGGGGAAGTCCCACCAACCTGTAGCGAAAGGACCAGCGGCGTCGCGCGAGACCATCACTTCGACAAGTGCGGGTCCACCGCAGTGGAGCGCTGCCTTCAGGCTCGACTCCAGATCTTCGTCCCGTTCGACTTTCCACGCTTGAAGGCCAAAGGCTTTTGCAATCGCGGTCAGATCGGCGGAGTAGGGATGACCGTTGCCTGCGTGATTGTTGAATTCGGAGGCAATGTGCCTGCCCATGAACTTGCGCATGCCGCCTCGGATCGACATGTACCCCTGGTTGTTGAGGACCAAAAACACGACGTTGATTCCGTTCATGACCGCTGTTCCCATCTCGGGCAGAGACATCATGAAGTCCCCGTCGCCGACGATGGCGACGACCTGCCGATCGGGGCAAGCTAACTTTGCGCCCATAGCGGCGGGCACAGCCCAACCCATCGGTGAATAAGATCCGGAGGTGATATGAGTGCGCGGCTCGTAAACAGTGAAGCTCTGCTTGACAGAGCCCTGGGTATTCCCAGATCCAATAACTACGATTCCGTTGCGGTCAAGAACCTTGCGGAGCGCCACGATGGGACGCTGCGACGTGAAGGGCGTCTCGCGACTGTTTTCGCGAGGAGACACGAGAGTGACCCAGTTGGCCTTGGCCTTTGCAACGTCGGCGAGAAACCCCTCGCGCTTGCCGAGTGCCTTCTTAGAGTCCACATCGGAAATCATGGAGAGAATTGCTTCCAGTGTCACCTTGGCGTCAGCAACGATTCCCACTTCAGTCTCGTAATTCTTGCCAATCTCGCGGGGATCAAGATCTATGTGGATCAGCTTTGCCGAGGGGATGGAGAAGGAGACGCCCTTGGCATAAGAAGAGGCGGACCAATCTGTGAATCGGCAGCCAACCGAGACAACGACGTCGGCCGAGGATGTGATGCCGTTGCCGCAGCTCGTGCCCGTCTGGCCAACTGCCCCAATGAACAGGGCATGGTCTTCGGAAATGGCACCCTTGCCGTTCCACGTTATTGAGACGGCGGCACCGATCTTTTCCGCGAGCCTCGTGAGTTCATTTGATGCATTCGCTGTTATGGCGCCACCACCCGCAACGATGACGGGACGTTCTGCTGACATCAATAGCTTGACAGCTGCTTCGATGGCACGGGGGTCAGGGTGAGCGACACCGATAGGAAGGCGCTTGTTCAGCGGATGGATAGTGACATCGTCAGCCTCGACCTGCACGTCCATCGGTACTTCCACGTGAACGGGGCCTGGCCGACCGGTCATCATCTCGCTGAAGGCGCGGTGCATAATCGACGGCAAGACCTTAACCGAAGTCGCCTGCCAAGCGCGCTTTGTGACCTGTTCGGTCACTCGAGGAAAGGCGTTGTCGTGCTGCCGCTCCAGTTCCTGCATCGTGCCGTGGCCATGCATGTAAGTCTGGGGCGAGCCTGAGACATAGAAAAGTGAGGTCGAGTCGCAGTAGGCGGTGGCGAGGCCGATGATTGTGTTAGCGGCGCCGGGACCAACCGACGTTGAACAAGCCATGGGCTTGCCACTGGCGCGGTAATAGCCGTCTGCCATATGGACGGCGCTCTGTTCGTGCATCACCTGGATGAAGGGCATTTGTGAGCCTTCCTGCAGGAAGGCGTCAAAGAGCGACCAGATGCCGTGACCGGGTACGCCTGCCACGTATTCGACGCCATATTCCTTCAGGGAACGGGCAACAACTTCACCACCGGTCAGCTTCATATGGCTCTCCCTCACCTGATGCGGGGCTGGGGCGCCTCGCAATTCTGGTCACCATCATCGGAAAGAGTGGCTTGCGTTTCAACTTCGCAGGGCCCAGAATAGTGAAGCGATATGACGCACTTCGGCATGGTGATGGAGTTCAAAGTGGACGTTCAGGAGTTCAGGCCAGCTAAAATCGCGGACTTTTCGGCAAACCTTCGCTACCTCTGCGATCAACGAGGCTCGGTCTCCCAAGTTTGCCGCAAGGCGAAGATAAACCGTCAGCAATTCAACAAGTACTTGTCCGGCCGCCATGTGCCCTCACCGGCAAATGTACGGATTATTGCCGACCATTTTGGCTTGACGCCGGAACTGATGTTTTCTGAACACCTGGACTTCCGAGCGTTAATTGACGGGAATTTTTTTGATACTTTTTCTCGACTGCGGCAGCAGCCCCAGGTCCAGGCCTTCATCTCTACTCTTATGGGCAATGCCGAAAGTGTCGAGGACTCGCTGTTGGGGGTCTACGACCGCTATCATTACTCCTCAATTTATCCGCGAAAGATTCTCCGTGCGGCATTTTGCATCTACCGTGGGCCAGATCTTCTTCAACATGCTTATGTTGAACGCTTCCCGAACTACGACCGTCCCGAGCAGACGGCATATACCTTTAAGTATCACGGCTTCGTCGCGCCGATTGAAGGCCGCATCTTCACGGTTGACTTCGAGAGTGCCCAGCGGAACGAAATGACGTTCGGCATCCTGTCGGTCGTGCAACGGAACTCAAAGCGCTTCATGTGTGGGATCACGAGTGGAATTGCAGCAACCATGTTCAGGCAGCCATTCTCGACGCGTGTGGCTCTACACTTCCGTCACGAGGGAATACTGACGAAGGACGACCTTCGGAACGCGACGACACTAGACATGAGTGATCTATCGATCCCTAGGGAGGTCCGCGAATATCTAGGCGACAAGCCAGATATGATCATTCCGAGCTAGGACTGCGTCACAGTGCGTCAGGAATGCGTAAATCGCGAAATGGCGTGGCTATCGGGGAAGTGATCTTCTCAGTCGATCGTACATGATGATGGAGCCGACGCCATGACAAACAAGACGCGACCGTTGGCTTTCGCTGATGACTTCATTCATGCGGAACTCGTAGAGAACCCCCGCGACTACAAGGTCGAAGACGCTGTCGTCGTGAATCTGTCGCCGAAGCCGTTAGTCACAGGTGACGAACACCCGGCCATCGTTCCGGCGTGGAAGTCGACGTGGCTCAAGGGTGGCAATGTCCGGCAGGGTGAGCGCGCCGCCACTATCAAGGTGAAGCGTCGTACCAATCTCGGTGGCTGCGTATTCCGGGGATGGGAGTGGCTTGGCAACCGTATCAAGAGCTTCCCGCGTGACACGCCGCTCTATATTTCACCCTTCGACAGTATTGGCACAGTGAGGGTGGACCCCCACGTCTTTACCAACGAGCGGGCGACAGCCACTCAAGAGCAGGACTTTGACATTCGTCTGAACCTCTGGTGGTCGCCCGGAGACACAGACTGTTTCATCCACAATGAACATCCATTTCTCGAGGTGCATACCCAAATCCACGGTTTGGGTCGCATGCAAAAATTCCGCGAGCGCGACGACAAAACCATCTACGAGGACATGCCGATGGGCATCGGCTTTTCTCACGATCCGTTCTGTAGGGTTACGGGTAAGAACCAATGGACTTATCCTTGGCATCGCTACTACGCGGACACGGACGCCGTCTGGCTGGCAATCGAACTGCACTCGCGGGGCTAAGTCCGTGTTCCCGCAGTCCAGAGAACACGGCCCGGCCAGGACAGAATACGATTCGCTTGGTCCCGTCAGCGTTCCTTTTGGTGCCCTCTATGGAGCCCCGACGGAGCGGGCCGTCCGAAACTTCCCAATTTCAGGGGTTCCGATCAGCCAGTTGCCGGACCTCATACGGGCCCTCGCACCTATCAAGAAGGCTGCGGCGAGGGTAAACGTCAAGGCCGCGCATCTTACGGAAGAAAAAGCCAACATAATCTCTCGTGTTTGCGATGAAATCATCGCCGGCCAACATCGCCAGCATTTCCCGATCGATGTCTTCCAAGGAGGGGCTGGAACATCGAGCAATATGAACATGAATGAAGTGATCGCCAATCGCGGTCTCGAACTCATGAGCCGAAATTGCGGAGACTATGATCACCTTCATCCAAACAATGACGTCAACCGTTCCCAATCCACTAACGATGTTTATCCGACAGCCATCCGCATGGCTTTGATGATGTCTGTGCCGGGTCTCATTGAGGCGATGGAAGCTTTGGCTGGCGCGTTCGAAGAAAAGGGGCAGGTGTTCTCAGGCATCCGCAAGCTCGGCCGCACCGAGCTTCAGGATGCAGTGCCCATGACCTTGGGCTCAGAAATGAGTGCCTACGGTGTCACCATTCGGTAAGCGCCGTCTACGCCCCATAGAGATTGGTGTTGCGGTCTGAGGGATCATCGGAGTGATGGTGACGGGGCAGCTGATTTGAGCGCTCACAATGAGGTCACTGGGGAA
>NZ_JBIICB010000186.1:0-8578 GCF_044239095.1 Aestuariivirga sp.
GGCAAGGCAACAGGGTGACGCGAGCGACCCGCGCACGGTGGCGCTGATGCAGCCCTCGATCAGGCTTCTCGCGCATCTGGGCCTCTGGCCGGGGACGTTGAAGGACCGGACCGAGCCGCTCCGCAAACTCCGCCTCATCGATGACACGGGGGCGATGTTCAAGGCGCCCACCATCACCTTCGACCCGGTGGAACTGGGCGAGGAGGCCTTCGGCTGGAACTTTCCGCTGGCCCTGCTCATTCCGGCGCTGTTCGCGCGCGCCCGCGAACTCGGCGTCGACCTCATCGACGCCGATGCGGCGGGGGCTGAGCCGATGTCCGGGGGGGTGAGCGTCACCACCACGGATGGCCGCCGCCTCGAGGCGCGCGTTGCCATCGCCGCAGATGGGCGGAATTCCGTCCTCCGCGAGGCCGCGGGCATCCGCACCAACCGCTGGGCCTATGAGCAGACAGCGCTCGCCACCAGCTTCGCCCATACCGGTTCCCATGACGGGATCTCGACCGAGCACCACCGTCAGGCAGGCCCCTTCACCACCGTGCCGATGCCTGGCAACCGTTCCGCCCTCGTCTGGATGGAGCGCCCAGACCGCGCAGGCCAGCTGATGGCGCTCTCCGACGATGACCTTGCCGCTGAAATCCAGATCGGGACGCATGGCGCTCTTGGCCGGGTCTCCGGCATCGGCCGGCGCCAGCTGTTTCCCATGCAGGGGCTGGTGGCGCGCGATTTCGCGAAGAACCGGATCATCCTGATCGGCGAGGCAGCCCATGTGGTGCCGCCCATTGGCGCGCAGGGCCTCAACATGTCTCTGCGCGATGCCGCCCAGGCCGCCGACCTGATGGAGGGCGAGGACGACCCCGGCAACGCCGCACTGCTGTCCAAGTACGATGCATTGCGCCGCCGGGACGTGCAGCCGCGCCAGCAGGTGATCGACATGATGAACCGCTCGCTGCTGTCGGGCTTCGTTGCGCTGGAGGCGGGACGTGCGGCGGGGATCAGCCTGCTGCAGCAGTTCGGGCCGCTGCGCCGCGCGGCGATGCAGTATGGGCTGGCCCCCTCCGCCGGTCTGCCGCGCGCGATGCGCCTTGCCTTGCCTGCGGATCAGGGCAGCGCGCCCACCTCGATCGCATAGACGATCAGGGGAATGGTGAGGGCGGAAAGCGTGGTCGTGACGATCACGGCCGTCGAGGCGCCCTCGACATAGGCGCGGTACTGGCTGGCGAGGATGAAGGCGTTGGAGGCCGTCGGCAGGGCGGCCATCATCACCGCGACGTGCAGCCAGAGGGGCGGCGTGCCGGGGACCATGCCTACCACCAGAAGAGCAAGCACCGGCTGCACGAACACCTTCATGCCCGTGACGAGCAGCAGGTCCGGCCCCACGCCTGCAAAGCGCCGCATGCCGACCGTGACGCCGAGTGCGAAGAGTGCGGTTGGGCCCGCGGCGTTCATCAGCATCGTCAGGATGGTGCCGAACCCGCCCGGGGGCCGGATGCCGAGCGCCGAGCCGATGACGCCGGCCGCTGTTGCGACGATGAAGGGGTGGGTTGCCACCTGCCTGGCGATCCGCAGCGCCACGTCGCGCCAATGGGCTTTCTCCTCCCGCTCCTGCGCGAGGGTGGCGAGGAAGGCCGTCATCACGAACTGGATGGCGCAGTCGAAGCAGAAGATGAGGGCGGCGGGAACAGCCGCCTCCGGCCCGAAGAAGGCCACCGCCAGCGGCAGGCCCATATAGCCGACGTTGCCGTAGCTGCCGGAAGTGCCCTGGAGGGTGGCCGTCTTGAGTTCCGTCCGCAGCAGCAGATGCGACAGGGACACAATCGCCGCAAAGGTGAAGACGGTGACGGCGCTGGTGGCGGTGACGAAAGGCCAATTCACCAGCTGCTCGAAGGGTGCAGCCGAAACCACGAGGAAAATCAAGGAGGGAAGCGCGAAATAGACGAGGAAGATGTTGAGCCAGGCCAGACCCTGCTCACCCACCTCCCAATGCCGGGCCGCGATCACGCCCAGCAGGATGAGCGCGAAGAAGGGCAAGGCCAGATTGATGATCTCGGTCATTTGGCAGCAGTTCTGGAAGCTGTTTGAAACGCTCTTGCCTTCTGGCGCAAGCCTTGGCAATCAATAGTCATGGTCAGCTCGGCGAACGCAAAATTCGGCATCGGTCAGGTTGTGCGCCACCGGCTGTTCTCATTCCGTGGCGTGATCTTCGATGTCGACCCGGTGTTCAACAACACCGAGGAATGGTGGAACGCGATCCCCGAGGAAATCCGCCCGCGCAAGGACCAGCCCTTCTACCACCTGCTGGCCGAGAACGATGAAACGGAATACGTGGCTTACGTTTCGGAACAGAACCTTCTGGTTGATGATTCCGGCGAACCGGTGCGCCATCCGCAGGTGCGGGAGTATTTCGCGGGCTATGACAGCCGGAGGAAGACCTACCGGCCGCGGGACCTGCAGCAGCACTGAATGATACCGGACCGGTGCCCAGCGTTTTACCGCGGGTTTTTCTTGACTTTATTCCTATATCGTGGTACTACCAGGACCAATCCTGAACGGAGCATATGATGACATTCTGGGTGCGTGGTTTTGGACTGGTGGTGGCTTTGCTGATCGCGCCTCTCCTCTCCGGATGTGACGAGGCGCCCAAGCAGCCGGCGGCAGCCCAGGCGCCCCCCGTGGCGGTGACCGTGGTGCGGGCGGAGATCCGCGACCTGCGGCCCTCCGTCAGCTTCAGCGGCCGGGTGACGGCATTGCAGAAAGTCGACCTCCTCGCCCGCATCGAGGGATTTCTCGACACCCAGAATTTCGCCGAGGGTGCGCAGGTCAAGGCGGGCGACCTCCTCTATGTGATCGAGAAGGCGCCCTATGAGGCGAAGGTTGCCTCCGCCGAGGGCGCGGTTGCCACCGGCCAGGCGCGCTATGACCGCGCCGAAATCGAACTGAAGCGGCAAACGACACTGGTGGCCCGCGATGCCGCGGCCCAGACCAAGCTCGACGACGCAAGGGCAGCCCGCGACGAGGCCCGTGGATCCCTCGACAAGCTCGAGGCCGAACTGACCCAGGCGAAGCTGCAGCTCTCCTATACCGAAATCAAGGCGCCCATCAGCGGGCGGATCGGAAAGTCGCTGCTGACCGCGGGCAGCTTCGTCAGCCCCGCCAGCGGCACGCTGGCGACGATCGTGGCGCAGGACCCGATCGGCGTCACCTTCCCCGTGAGCCAGCGCGACATTCTGGCGGTGCGCGAGCAGGCCGCCTCCGGCGCCAGCATCGCCGACCTGACGGTTTATCTGCAACTCGGCAAGGACAAGCGCTACGACCAAGCCGGCAAGGTCGACTTCGTCGATGTGCAGGTGAACACCGGCACGGACGCCGTCGATGTGCGGGCCAGCTTCCCCAACCCGGACGGCGTGCTGGTGGACGGACAGCTGGTGACGGCCGTGGTCGAATCCAGCACGGCCAAGCCGGTGCTGGTGGTGCCGGTGGGCGCCATTCAGATCAACCAGTCAGGAACCTTCGTGCTGATCGTCAATGCCGACAACAAGATCGAGGTGCGGCCCGTTGAGGCCGCAAGTCAGGCCGGAAACGGGGTTGCCGTGGCCAAGGGCCTTGCCGAAGGTGACCGCGTGGTCATCGAGGGGGTTCAAAAGGTAAGACCCGGACAGACCGTCGAGGCGACCGAAATCAAGCCGGAGGCCTGATCCATGCTGTCTGGCATCTTTATCGACAGGCCAAGGCTCGCCGTCGTCATCTCGCTCGTCATCACTATTGCGGGACTGGTGGCGATGACCCAGATCCCGGTGGCGCAGTTCCCCAACATCGTGCCGCCGCAAGTCTCGGTGACGGCAAGCTATGCCGGCGCCAGCGCGGAGACGGTGGAATCAACCGTCGGCCAGCCGATCGAGTCCCGCGTCGTGGGCGTCGACAACATGCTCTACATGAAGTCGACCAGCGGCAATGACGGGAGCTACACCCTCACCATCACCTTCGCCGTCGGCACTGACCCGGACATCAACACGGTGAACGTCCAGAACCGCGTGAAGCTGGCGGAAGCCCAGCTGCCCCAGGAGGTGCGCACGCAGGGCGTCAATGTGGTGAAGAAGTCCTCCGCCATCCTGCAGCTCATCGCCTTCACCTCGGAGAAGCCGGAGCACGACCAGCTCTTCCTGTCGAATTACGTCACCATCAACCTGCTCGACCGGATGAAGCGCGTGAAGGGCGTGGGCGATGTGAGCCTGCTCACCCCCACTGACTACTCGATGCGCATCTGGCTCGATCCCGACCGCTTGGTCGACTATCAGATGACGCCGGCCGACATCGTGAATGCGCTGAAGAAGCAGAATGTGCAGGCCGCGATCGGCCGCATCGGCGCACAGCCGGCCCTGCCCGACCAGGCCTACCAGCTCTCCATCCAGGCGCAGGGGCGCCTGACCTCGGCCGAGGAATTCGGCAATGTGGTGGTGCGCGCCACCGAGGGCGGCTCCTTCGTGCGGCTGAAGGACGTGGCGCGGGTGGAACTGGGTGCAAGGCTGCTCGAGACGCAAGGGCGCTATGACGGGTCGTCCGCAGCGGTGCTCGGCATCTACCAGGCGCCCGGCGGCAATGCCATCGCCAGCGCGGACGCGGTGCGCCAGGTTCTCGAGGAGGCGAAGGCGCAGTTTCCCGAGGGCATGGGCTACCGGATTACCTATGACACCACGCAATTCGTGGAGGAAAGCATCCACGAGGTGGTGAAGACACTGCTCGAGGCGTTCCTGCTCGTCGTCGTCGTGGTGTTCCTGTTCTTAGGCAACGTCAGGGCCACCATCATTCCGCTGATCGCGGTTCCGGTTTCGCTGATCGGCACCTTCGCCGTGATGATGGCGCTGGGCTTCTCCGCCAACACCGTCTCCCTTCTCGCACTCGTGCTGGCGATCGGCATCGTGGTCGACGATGCGATCGTGGTGGTCGAGGCCGTCGAGGCGAAGATGGAGGAGGATCCAACCCTCTCCCCGGCTGAGGCCGCAAGGCGGGCCATGGGCGAGATCACGGCCCCGATCATCGCCATCACGCTGGTGCTGATGTCGGTCTTCGTGCCGGTGGCCTTCATTCCCGGTATCTCGGGTGAGCTGTTCAAGCAGTTCGCGGTGGTTGTTACCGTGTCGATGATCATCTCGGCGATCAATGCGCTGACCCTGTCGCCCGCGCTCTGCGGCGTGCTGCTGAAGCACAGCCACGGGCCCAAGCGCTTTCCCATGCGCCAGGTGCTGGCCGGCATCAACTGGACGCGCGACGGCTATGCCGCGATCGTCCGGCGGCTGGTGCGCCTGGCGGTGATCGGGCTTGTGGCCCTTGCTGTGATCTTCCCCGTGACCGGCTGGCTGTTCAAGACCACGCCCACGGGCTTCCTGCCCGCCGAGGACCAGGGGGCGATTTTCGGCGAAGTCGTGCTGCCGGAGGGCTCCTCCGTCAACGTGACGGCAGAGGTGGCGCGCCAGGTTGAAGACATTGCGCGCAGCACGCCAGGCGTTGCAGGCGCCATGAGCGTCGTCGGCTACAGCATGCTGGATGGGCAGGTGAAGTCGAATGCGGCGCTGTTCGCCCTGACGCTTGATCCCTTTGCACAGCGCACCGCGCCCGAACTCTCCGCCAATGCGCTGATCGCCAAGCTCACGGCGCAGGCGCGGACCATCAAGCGTGCCAATGTGATCTTCTACAACCTGCCGCCGATCATCGGCCTTGGCACTGGCAGCGGCTTCGAGTTCCAGCTGCAGAGCTTCGCTGGGGCGTCCGCCACCGATCTCGCCGCCGTGGCACGCGGTCTCGTCTTCGCCGCAAATCAGAGCCCGGAACTGGCGCGCGTCTTCACCACCTTCGCGGCGAACACGCCGCAGCTCTACCTCGACATCGACCGCGACAAGGTGCAGACGCTGGGCCTCGACTTAGGCGACGTGTTCTCGACGCTGCAGGCGGTGCTGGGCGGCGCCTATGTCAACGACTTCAACCTGTTCGGCCGCACTTGGCAGGTTGTCGTGCAGGGCGAGGCGGCAAACCGCAGCCGCATCGATGACATCTACGCCATATCGGTGCGCAACAAGAACGGCGAGATGGTGTCTCTCAAGGCCTTTGCCGAAGCGCGGCTGATCCTCGGGCCGCAATCGGTCATCCGCTTCAACAATGTGCGCAGCGCCACCATCAACGGCGGCCCCGCGCCGGGCTTCAGCTCGGGCGATGCCATCGCGGCGATGGAGCGGGTGGCGGCGGCCTCCCTGCCCCAGGGCTTCGGCTATGAATGGACCGGCACGGCGCTGCAGGAGAAGGAGGCGAGCGGCAAGACGGCCATGATCCTGGGCCTCGCCGTGCTCTTCGCCTATCTCTTCCTCGTCGGGCTCTACGAGAGCTGGAGCATTCCCATCGCCGTTCTGCTGTCCGTCTCGGCGGGCGTGATGGGGGCGATGTATGCGGTGAAGGTCTCCGGCCTCGACAACAACCTTTATGCCCAGATCGGACTCGTGGTGCTGATCGCGCTTGCGGCGAAGAACGGCATCCTCATCGTGGAATTCGCGATGGAGGCCAGGCGCAAGGGCTTGAGCATCCTCGAAGCCGCAACCTCCGGCGCAAAGGAGCGCTTCCGCGCGGTGATGATGACGAGTTTCGCCTTCATCGCGGGCCTCATTCCGCTGGTGGTGGCCGAAGGTGCGGGCATGTTGAGCCGCCGTGGCGTGGGTACCGCCGTGTTCGGCGGCATGCTGGGCGCCGCGATCATCGGCATCTTCCTGATCCCGCTGCTCTATGTCGTGTTCCAGTGGACGCGGGAGAAGGTGAAGGGCCAAGGCGGCGCAACGCATCCGGACGGGCAAGGCGCATCTGCCGCCGAACCCGGCCTGCCATTGGAGCCGATCGAGCGCGCGTGAAGGAAGGCGGCGCCGGTTACTCCACGGTGACGGATTTCGCGAGGTTCCGCGGCTGGTCGACATCGGTGCCGATGATGACCGCCGCGTGATAGGCGAGAAGCTGCACGGGCACCGCATAGAGCAATGGGCTGATGAAGGGATGCGCCTTCGGCACGCGGATCGAGCGGAAGGCGCGCTCGCCATTGCCCTTCATGCCCTGGTCGTCAGTGATCAGAATGATCTTGCCGCCGCGTGCTGCGACCTCTTCCATGTTGGAGATGGTCTTCTCATAGAGATCGTCATGGGGGGCTATGACGATGACGGGCACGTTCTCATCGATGAGGGCGATCGGGCCGTGCTTGAGCTCTCCGGCCGCATAGCCCTCCGCGTGGATGTAGGAGATCTCTTTCAGCTTCAGCGCGCCTTCGAGAGCGATGGGAAAGTTGATGCCCCGCCCGAGGAAAAGCACGTCCCGCGCGGTGGCAATGTCTCGCGCGACGTCCGCGATGTGTCGCTCTTCCTTGAGGATCTCGGCCATGTAGCGGGGCGCCATGATGAGCGCGCCCACCAGCTCCCTTTCCTGATCCGGGCTGATCGTGCCGCGCTGCTTTCCCGCAAGGATCGCGAGGCAGGCCAGTGCGGTGAGCTGGCAGGTGAAGGCCTTGGTGGAGGCGACCCCGATTTCAGGCCCTGCAAAGGTGCGGAACACCACCTCGCTCTCCCGCGCGATGGTCGACTCCGGCACGTTGACAATCGCCAGCGTGTGCTGGCCCTGCGCCTTGCAGTAACGCAGAGCGGCAAGCGTGTCTGCCGTCTCTCCCGATTGCGAGATGACGATGGCGAGGCCGTTCTTCGGCAGCGGCGCCTCGCGGTAACGGAATTCAGACGCGATATCGACCTCGACCGGCAGCCGCGCCACGCGCTCGAACCAGTATTTTGCAGTGAGGCCCGCATAGGAGGCGGTGCCGCAGGCGGTGATGGTGATGCGGTCGAGCGTGGCGAAGTCAAACGGTAGCTTCTCCGGCACGCGGATCGTGCGCTCCGCGAAGTCGACGTATTCGGCCAGCGTGTGCCCGATCACCTCCGGCTGCTCGGCGATTTCCTTTGCCATGAAATGACGGTGGTTGCCCTTGTCAATCAGCATGGCGGAGGCCTGGCTGAAGCTCATCGGGCGGGTGACCTTTTGGCCGTCCGCATCGAAGATCTCCATGCTGCCGTGGGTGAGCACCACCCAGTCGCCGTCCTCGAGATAGGTGATGCGGTTGGTGAAGGGCGAGAGTGCGATGGCATCGCTGCCCAGGAACATTTCACCCTGGCCATGACCCACGGCAAGCGGCGGGCCGTTCCTGGCGCCGATCATCAGGTCATCCTCGCCCTTGAACAGGATCGCCAGCGCGAAGGCGCCCTCGAGGCGGGCCAGCACCTGGCGCACCGCCTCGCGCGGCGCCAGCCCATGCTTCAGCGCGCGCGCCAGAAGCTGGGCCACGACCTCCGTATCGGTCTGGGTGGTGAAGACCACGCCCTCCGCGGCAAGCTCATCCTTCAGGGCACGGAAATTCTCGATGATGCCGTTGTGGACGACAACCACGCCATCGACGATGTGCGGATGGGCATTCGTCTCGGTGACGCCGCCATGGGTGGCCCAGCGTGTGTGGCCGATACCGGAGGTTCCGGAAAGCGGCTCCCGCACGAGGAGATCCGCGAGGTTCTTGAGC
>NZ_JBIICB010000187.1:0-8545 GCF_044239095.1 Aestuariivirga sp.
AATCGGCCACGAAATGCGCCACATCGTCCAGCCGGCTGGCAATGGCGTAGGGGTCGCACAAAGGGTTCGACAGCCGCGCGCCGATGGCGCGCGATCCGGCCGCGGTGACGGCCATGTCGATCACTGAAAGGAGGCTGCCGCGCCGGTCACCCTGGAGCGTGCGGGTCAGTTCGAGGTTGGCGCGCGTGGCGGGATCGATCAGCAGGATCGAGGAGGGAAGCTCCCGCCGCGGTGGCCTCAGATGTGGTACGCGGCCCGCCTGGGTGATGACGATGTAGTCGAGCAGCCCACCCAGCGCCGCGATTTCAGTCCGCGTGAAGCTGCCGAAGCCGTCGAGGGCGGCCACGTCGAAACACTCCTTCAGGCGGCGCTCCGCGGCAAGCGAATCGAAGCGTGCCGACGGAAGTGGCGTTACCGCCACGCCCGCCCTGTCGATGACGCTGGAAAGTGCTGGATCCGCCAGAAGTGCCTCAGGGAGAATGATCTCCCGCGGATCGAGCCGCGTCAGGTCGGCGGCCAGGCGTGATGCCTCCGCCGGCATGACGGCGAGCTCGCCTGAGCTGATGTCCGCCCAGGCGATGGCCATGTCACCCGTGCTCTTGCTGCGCGCAAGGCTGGCAAGGAAATTGTGGCTGCGGGACTCGAGGAGGTTGTCCTCCGTCAGCGTGCCGGGCGTCACCAGCCGCACGATGTCGCGCTTCACGACGGATTTGGAGCCCCGCTTCCTCGCTTCGGCCGGGTCTTCCAGCTGTTCGCATACGGCAACGCGGTGCCCGAGCCGTATCAACTTCTGGAGATAGGCGTCGGCGGCGTGCACGGGAACGCCGCACATCGGAATGTCCTGCCCCAGATGCTTGCCCCTCTTCGTGAGCGTGATGCCCAGTGCATTGGCAGCGATCTCGGCATCCTCGAAGAAGAGTTCGTAGAAGTCGCCCATCCGGAAGAACAGGAGGCTTCCCGGATTGGCCTGCTTGAGCACCAGAAACTGGGCCATCACGGGGGTGGCGCGCTGGGAGGCTTCCTCCCCTGGCTGGTCGCTCATGTGCTCTGTGCCGTTCATGCAGCCTTCCATAGCAGGAATCGACCAAAGGCGTACAAGCAGGGTTTTTCGGAAGGCTTGAGTATGGCCCTCCCGGTCTCTAGTCTGGCGCTCGAACCCCCGGATTTATCTTTTCAGAGCAGGATCATGGATCAGAAGTCGCGACGCCCGACCTTCACCGAAGAGGAAGCCCTGCAGTTTCATCAGCGCGGCAAGCCGGGCAAGTTGGAGATCAATCCGACCAAGCCGATGGCCACCCAGCGCGATCTGTCCCTGGCCTACAGCCCCGGGGTTGCCGTTCCAGTCCGCCGTATCGCGGAGAACCCGGAAACGGCCTATGACTATACGGCCAAGGGCAATCTCGTGGCCGTCATCTCAAACGGCACCGCCATTCTCGGCCTTGGTGATCTCGGTGCGCTGGCCTCGAAGCCGGTCATGGAGGGCAAGGCCGTGCTCTTCAAGCGCTTTGCCGACGTCGACTCGATTGATCTTGAGGTCGATACCAAGGACGTCGACCAGTTCGTCAATGCCGTTCGCTATCTCGGCCCCTCGTTCGGCGGCATCAACCTCGAGGATATCAAGGCACCGGACTGCTTCATCATCGAGCAGCGCCTGCGTGAGTTGATGGATATCCCGGTGTTCCACGATGACCAGCACGGCACCGCCATCATCGCGACCGCTGGTCTGATCAATGCGTTGCATCTGACGAATCGCGACCTGAAGACCGCGAAGATCGTCTGCAACGGTGCGGGTGCTGCGGCGATCGCTTGCGTGGAACTCATCAAGTCCCTCGGCGTGCCCAATGGCAATGTCATTCTGGCCGACTCGAAGGGGGTCGTCTTCAAGGGCCGGACCGATGGCATGAACCAGTGGAAGTCCGCCCATGCAGTGGAGACAGGGGCCCGCTCGCTGGCCGAAGCCCTTGAAGGGGCGGATGTGTTCTTTGGCCTCTCGGTCGCCGGTGCGCTGACGCCGGAGATGGTGAAGAACATGGCTCCCAACCCGATCATCTTCGCCATGGCCAATCCGGATCCGGAGATCCTGCCGGAAGATGTCTTGAAGGTCCGTAGCGATGCGATCATGGCGACCGGCCGCTCGGACTACCCGAACCAGGTGAACAATGTCCTGGGCTTTCCCTATATCTTCCGTGGCGCACTCGACGTTCGTGCGCGCACCATCAATGATGAGATGAAGATCGCCGCTGCCCAGGCTCTTGCAGGTCTTGCGCGCGAGGATGTGCCGGATGAAGTGGCGGCCGCCTATCATGGCTCCCGCCCGAGCTTTGGACGCGATTACCTGATTCCGGTTCCCTTCGACCCGCGGCTGATCTCGACAGTGCCTGTCGCCGTCGCCAGGGCTGCCATGGAGAGCGGCGTCGCCCGTCGCCACATCGCTGACCTCGAGGAGTATGTCAATACGCTCTCGGCACGTCTCGATCCGATTGCCGGAACGCTGCAGAGTGTGTTCGAGAAGGTGCGCGTTGCACCGAAGCGGGTGGTCTTCGCTGAAGGCGAGGAGGACCGCATGATCCGCGCGGCTAACAGCTTTGCCAGCTCGGGGCTTGGCCGGGCCATTCTCATTGGCCGCGAGAGTGAGGTCGAGAAGACGATGGCAAGCGGGGTGCTGGAGCTCCATGAAAACGTCGAGATATCCAATGCGCGCGTATCAGACCGCAACATGGATTACGCCAATTTCCTTTACGAGCGGCTGCAGCGCAGGGGATTTCTGCTGCGCGATTGCCAGCGCATGGTCAACCAGGACCGTAACGTCTTCGCTGCCTGCATGGTAGCCATGGGCGATGCTGACGCCATGGTGACGGGCCTTACGCGCAACTTCTCCGTTGCATTGGATAACGTCCGGCGCGCCATCGACAACCGCCCCGGACACAGGCCGATCGGCGTGTCGATGGCGCTTGTCCGTGGGCGGACGGTCTTCATTGCCGATACATCGATTCATGAACTTCCCTCCGCGGAGGAGTTGGCGGACATCGCCCAGGAGGCGGCAGGCGTGGCGCGCCGCTTCGGCTATGAGCCGCGCGTTGCGTTCCTGTCCTACTCGACCTTCGGATATCCGCGTGGCGAGCGTTCCGAGTATGTGCGCAACGCCGTTGGCGTGCTCGACCGGCGCAACGTCGACTTCGAGTATGACGGCGAAATGGCGGCTGACGTGGCGCTCTCGCGCGATGCAATGGCGCTCTACCCGTTCTGCAGGTTGACTGGCCCCGCGAATGTGCTCGTCATGCCCGCGGCGCATTCTGCATCGATCTCGACCAAGATGCTGCAGCAGCTTGGCGGCGTGACGGTGGTCGGGCCGCTGCTCACGGGCCTCGACCGCCCCGTGCAGATCGCTTCGATGTCCGCCACTGCGTCCGAGATCCTGAACCTCGCTGCCATCGCGGCCTATGACATCAATCGTTAGGCTGTCCGAAATGCGCGAAGTACCGCGCATTGATGGCTGAAACGGGGAGGATGATCAGCACGTCGATGGTGTTGAACTGGTGATCGATGACCGCCCCGTCGCCGATGTAGCAGCCGAGTCGAAGATAGCCCTTGATCAGGGGCGGCAGATCCTTCAGGGCGCGCCGCGGGTCGATGTCCGCTGTTGGGATTCGTTTCATCTCAACGCGGCGGTCCGGCAGAGCGCGCACGTTCCACTCTGCCGGTGGAGCCGCCTGCGCAAGGAAGCTCAATGCAAGCGCATGCGCATCGGGCTCCGTGCCGTCGAGGCTGGCGCAGCCGAGCATCACATGCATGCCATGGGCGCGGACATAGTTCCAGATTCCCTGCCAGAGAAGCTCCACCACGGGCTTGGTGCGAAATGGCCTGAGTACGCAGGACCGGCCAAGTTCAAGAAACCGCAGGCCGGGGTGAGCCCTGATCAAGGGTGCAATGTCGAATTCCCCTTGCGTGTAGAAGCCGCCATTCACCTCCGCCACCTCCTGGCGTAGCAGGCGATAGGTGCCGATTAACTCGCCATCCGCCACGGTGATTGCATCCGGTGACTGGGCGTCTCCTGTCTGAACCACGAGGAGGTGATCGCAGATGGCATCAAAGCGGTCACTGTCGATCTGGCCCTGGCAGGACACGCTCTCTGCGCTGGCGCCCCGTTCTTCGTAGAACACCCGGTAGCGGAGGCGTTGACAGGCTTCGATTTCGCCGGCGCTCACGGCCTGGCGCAAGATCATCTTGCCGCGTGCGGCCCCAATGTCCGGCGAATGTGGCAGGGTCGATCACTCCTTGAATGGTGTCTGCCACAGATACCCCGAATATGAAAGTTCTGTGACAGGCCGACAGCGTTCAGCTGCGGGTTGCGGTCAGGCTGCCGTCTGGAAGGCTGCCAGCTTCTGGCGATAGCTCAGGGCCTCGGCCACGTGAATTCGTGAGACCTCGTCGCGCCGGTCAAGGTCAGCCAGGGTCCGGGCGACGCGCAGCACCCGGTGATAGCCGCGTGCGGAGAGATTCATGGCATCTGCTGCCTCACGCATGAGCTTGAGGCCGGCGGGATCGGGCGTGGCGATGGTTTCGAGCAGCTCCCCGTCGGCCTGGGCATTGGTGCGCAGCTCCGGTTTTCCAAGCCTTGCGAAGCGCTGCGCCTGGATGGAGCGCGCGGCAAGAACCCGGGCTGCCACCTCGATGCTGTTTTCCTTCGGTGGCGGCAGGGTCAGGTCGGATGCCTTGATTGCGCGAAGCTCAATCTGCATGTCCATGCGGTCGAGCAGCGGTCCGGACAGCCGGGCCTGGTAGTCAGCCGCGCATCGGGGTCCCTTGCGGCATTGGTGGCCGGGTTCGCCCGCCATTCCGCACTTGCAAGGGTTCATCGCAGCCACCAGCTGGAAACGGGCCGGGTATGTGACATGGTAATTGACGCGCGCGACGACTGTTTGCCCCGTTTCCATCGGCTGGCGGAGCGACTCGAGCACGCGCGACTGGAACTCCGGCAACTCGTCAAGAAACAGGACGCCATGGTGAGCAAGGGCCATTTCGCCGGGCTTGGCCCGCAGGCCGCCGCCGACCAGGGCAGGCATGCTTGCCGAATGATGTGGCGCCCTGAACGGCCGCCGTCGTGAAAGCCGTCCTCCGGATAGCTCCCCGGCCAATGAGGCGACCATGCTGACGTCGAGCATCTCACGGGAGTCCATGGGTGGCAGGATCGAGGGCAGCCGCTGCGCCAGCATGGATTTTCCGGCGCCGGGAGGTCCCACCATCAGCAGATGGTGCCCGCCAGCGGCCGCCACTTCCAGCGCCCTTTTGGCAGTCTCCTGCCCCTTCACATCACGAAGGTCTGGCATCTCCTCGCTCTCGCCGGCAATGGCTGGCTTTGGGCGTGTCAGAACCTGGGTGCCTTTCACGTGATTGATCAGTTGGATCAGGTTTTCAGGCGCAAGGATGTCGGCATCCTCGCCTGCCCAGGCGGCCTCGGGGCCGGATGCCCTTGGACAGATAAGGCCGAGATCCCGGCCGTTTGCTGCGATGGCTGCCGGCAGGATCCCGGAGACAGCGAGGATGGCGCCATCAAGCGCCAGCTCTCCCATGACGACATAGCGGTTGAGGAAGTCCTGCGGGATGATGCCAAGCGCGGCAAGCACTGCCAGGGTGATCGGCAAGTCGAAGTGGCTGCCCTCCTTCGGAAGGTCGGCGGGTGAAAGATTCACCACCAGGCGCTTGCCCGGCAGCGCGAGACCGATGGAGTGAAGTGCCGCGCGCACCCGTTCACGGCTTTCCGCCACGGCCTTGTCACCCAGCCCGACAACGTTGAACTGGACCAGACCTGACAGGAACTGCGCCTGAACATCCACCGACAGGGCTTCGATGCCCTGGAATGCCACTGTCGCCGCCCGAGATGTCATCAGGTTCACCCACCTTCGCCTTGACGCTACATCAGGTTGAAAAACCCGTCAAGAACGTTTGGTGAACGCTACCAAAGCATGATCCGCAAAAGTGGAAACCACCTTTGCGGATCATGCTCAAGCAATTGATCTTGCGCGAGTTCTGTCTGTCCAGGTGATTTCACCTGGTCGGAACGCGCGTTAGACCGCGCCGTTGCTGCTATCGGTAGGCGGGTCGTGGCGGGTCATGGGGCCGTTACGCGCGTTGATCCGTACCCGCTTGACCCGGCGCGGGTCGGAGTCGAGGATCTCGAATTCGAGACCGCTATTGTGCCGGATGATTTCGCCCCGCGTGGGCACCCGGCCGGCGATCTTGAAGATCAAGCCGGCGAGAGTGTCGGCTTCTTCCTCCTCGTCCTCGGGCAGGAGGTCGACACCAAGCAGGGCCTCGAGTGCGGCAAGGTCGACGCGTCCGTCGGCACTGTAGAGCCTGTCTTCCAGCGGCTTGATCTCGAGGTCTTCGTCGGTATCGTGCTCGTCCGAAATATCGCCGACGATCACCTCGACGAGGTCCTCGATAGAAACGAGTCCTTCCGTCCCGCCATACTCGTCGATGACAATGGCGAGGTGAGTGTGGCTCGCCTGCATGCGGACCAGCAGGTCAGTCGCCGGCATCGAGGGTGGCACGAACAGCACCTCGCGATTGAGGCCTGCCTGCTTCACGGTTGTAGCAAGGGTCGCCGCTGCGATGTTCAGGCCCGCCAGCGCCTTCTCCGCCTTCTCCGCTTTGGTCGACCGGCGCTTCTTCGTGCCCCTCGCGGCCATCCAGCGCAGGAAGTCCTTCACGTGGATCATCCCGGTGACGCCATCGAGCGTCTCGCGATACACCGGCACGCGCGAATGGTTGGCATCGATGAATTTCTCGAGCAGATCCTGCATCGTGTCGGTCTCGTCGATGGCGACGATGTCGACACGGGGAACCATGACATCATCCACGCGCAAGCTGGAGAACTCGATGATGTTGAGCATCATCGACTTCGCTTCCTGACCGACCGTCTCTCCTGGGTTCTGGGCCTCGTGGCTCTCGATGGCGCCCGCCAGGCTTTCCCTGAGACCAATGTCCCTGCTGCGCCCAAACCTGTTTCTGAGGCGCTGCCACAGGCTCTCGCGCCCGCTCTCGGGGCTTGTTCCCCCGTCGCTGTTGTCCGTGTCACTCATAGGGATCGGAAATGCCCAGCCCTTTCAGGATTCCTGCTTCGAGCCGTTCCATCTCGACGGCTTCTGCGTCTACTTCGTGGTCGTAGCCGAGGAGATGCAGCACGCCATGCACAATAAGGTGTGCCGTGTGGTCATGCAATGTCTTGCCCTGCTCTGCCGCTTCCCGGACAATCACCCCATGGGCGAGCACGATGTCTCCCAGGGGGCGCGGTTCCCCCGCTGGTACGGGCAGCCCCGGTGCCGCAGGAAATGACAGCACGTTGGTGGGCTTGGTGATCCCGCGCCATTCGGCGTTGATCGCGGCAATGGACTGGTCATCGGTGAACAGGACCGCAATCTCGCTCTCCTCCGGATTGGCCCCGCCGCTCCTGAGTGCCGACGCAACAGCAGTCTGCACAAGCTGATCCAGATCCATGAGCGCCTGCCACGCTTCGTCTTCGACCTCGATCGAAACCGTCATTTCTTTTGCTTGGGAGCCTTCTTGTCATAGGCCGCCACAATGCGGCCCACCAGCGCATGGCGGACGATGTCGGAATTGCTGAAGACCACGGCTTCGACGCCCTGCACGCCCTTCAGTATCGACACCGCATCCGGCAGCCCCGAGCTGGCGCCTGAAGGAAGGTCTACCTGGGTCGGGTCACCCGTCACCACCATGCGGCTGCCCTCGCCGAGGCGGGTGAGGAACATCTTCATCTGTTGCGGCGTGGTGTTCTGCGCCTCGTCCAGAATGATGAAAGCGGAGGACAGGGTGCGCCCGCGCATGAATGCCAATGGCGCAATTTCAATCTGGTTTTCGGCAATGCCCTTGGCAACGAGGCTCGCCGGCATCATGTCGTAGAGTGCGTCGTAAAGTGGGCGCAGGTAGGGATCCACCTTCTCCTTCATGTCGCCGGGCAGGAAGCCCAGCCGCTCGCCCGCCTCGACGGCCGGCCGCGACAGCACGATGCGGTCCACCTCGCCATTCATCAGAGCCTCGGCCGCGCAGGCTACCGCCAGATAAGTCTTTCCCGTGCCGGCGGGGCCGATTCCGAACACCAGCTCATGGCGGCGGATTGCTTCGATGTAGGCGCCCTGGTTGGGCGTTCTCGCCATCACCAGCTTGCGCCGTGTGCGGATTGCGTTTCCCGGGATATTCGCTTCCTGTGCCTCGCGCATGCGGATGGCCCCCTCAACCTCTCCCTTGGTGATGTCAAGGCCGCGGCGGGCGCGGTTGTAGAGCGCCATCAGCACGTCCCGGGCCGCGTTGCGCGCTAAATCACTGCCGCGCACGGCAAGGCGGTTGCCGCGCGGGGTGATGTCAACGTTCAGCCTGTGCTCGAGAATGGCCAGATTCTCATCATGCTCGCCGCAGAGCAGCGACAACAGCTTGTTGTCGTCGAAGGAAAGGGTGAGGGTATCCGAAACTTCTTGCCGGGAGCCGTTCTTCTGGCTGCCGATCTGGGCCGCAGTGACGGGCGGATTCA
>NZ_JBIICB010000188.1:0-8537 GCF_044239095.1 Aestuariivirga sp.
GCCTTCTCGAAGTCGAAGCGGTTGGTGCCGAGGATCTCGGACAAGGGCACGCGCGAGAAATCCGTTTCGATCAGCCGCGCGTCCGGATTGAGCGCCTTCACGATGCTGCGGGCGGCCTTGCATTCCGCCTCGCTCGCTGTCGAGACCTTGTTGATGATGATCGTATCGGCGAATTCGATCTGATCGACCAGCAAGTTGACGAGGGTACGTTCATCCGTGTCGCCCAGGGCAAGGCCTCTGGTGGCGAGAAAGTCTGCCGATCCATAGTCCTTGAGCAGATTGGCGGCATCGACCACGGTGACCATGCTGTCGAGACGCGCCACGTCGGATAGGCTGTTGCCATCCTCATCGCGGAACTCGAAGGTCGCGGCGACGGGAAGCGGTTCGGAGATGCCCGTGCTTTCGATCAGCAGGCAGTCGAAACGTCCTTCCTCGGCAAGCCGTGCGACTTCGCGCAGGAGATCGTCGCGGAGCGTGCAGCAGATGCAGCCGTTGGACATCTCGACCAGTTGCTCATCGGTGCGCGAAAGGTTCGATCCGCCGTCCCGCACGAGGCTCGCATCGATGTTGACCTCGCTCATGTCGTTCACGATGACGGCGGCTCTGAGGCCATCACGGTTGTTCAGAACATGATTGAGAAGCGTGGTCTTTCCGGCCCCGAGAAAGCCGGAGAGGACGGTGACGGGCAGGCGATCCGTTGAAGAACGTTGAGGCATGAGAAGTCAGTTCCGGTTGAGTTGGCTGTGATGATCTGGAGGCGGGCTCATGTTCCGGCGTGTGGCGCTACGCATCATTTGATGGCCGCCAGGAACTCGGTCTTGATTGAGGCGTCCGTCTCGAACGCGCCGGTGAACTGAGAGGTGACTGTGGCAACTCCTGGAATGCGGATCCCGCGCGTCGTCATGCACTGATGGCTCGCCTCGATCCAGACAGCGGTGCCGCGTGGCTTCAATGCCGATGTCAGCGTGGCAGCGATCTGGGCAGTGAGTGTTTCCTGCGTCTGGAGCCGGCGGCCAAGGATGTCCACAAGGCGGGCGATCTTCGAGATGCCGACAACCCGGTCGCTGGGCAGATAGGCGACGTGGGCAATGCCGAGTATCGGCACGATGTGGTGCTCGCAGTGTGACTGCAGGCGGATCGATTTGATCAGCACCATTCCGCGATAGCCCGCGACGTCCTCGAAACTGGTCGCCAGGACCGCTTCGGGAGACTCGCGATATCCCGAAAAGAATTCCTCATAGGCAGCGGCCACTCGCGCTGGCGTGTCTTTCAGTCCCTCGCGGTCGGGGTCGTCGCCGGCCCAGCGGATGAGGGTGTGAACGGCGGCCATCGCCTCGGCGCGGCTGACGGGGGCTTCCGGCTGTTGACTGAGGAGATTCCGGGACATGACAGGCTCGATTGACAGATGCAATGTTATAACATAACGTCTATCCATCATGTTGTCCATCGAAACTCCAGACACACCCGGCAGCCGTTCCAGCAATGAGGAGCAGGTCTACGATGCCTTGCGCAACTCAACCCGCTCGATGTCCGCTTATGAGATCCTCGGGGCGCTCCGGGACACCAACATCAGGGCGGCTGTGCAGGTTTATCGCGCACTTGAGCGGTTGATCGCCAAGAATCGCGTGCATCGCATCGAGAGCCTCAATGCCTTCGTGGTCTGCCGTTGCGAGGCCCACAGCACACCCGCGGGCTTCTATATCTGCGATGCCTGTGGCTCCACCTGCGAATTCGATCCCGGACCCGCCCTTGGCGCGCTCCATCCCGCAGACCGTGGATTTGAGATTCAGCAGGCGAGCATTGAGCTGAGAGGCCTTTGCACGCGCTGCGCATCGACGGGGGCAAGATCGCCGTGAGAAGCCACTCTCCCTTTCTCGATGCCGGTGTCAGGACACGCTTGCTGGTGGCCGCCGCCCTGAGTGCTGCGATCTGGATTGCAATTCTGGCGGTCATGCAATGACTCCCGCTCCCCATTTCCGCCTCACCGACGTGACGCTGGGATATGAAGGTCACCCGGCTGTTCATCACCTCGACGGGGTCTTCGAAGCGGGCTCCATGACCGCCGTCTTCGGCCCCAACGGGTCTGGCAAGTCGACACTCCTGAAAGGGCTGATGGGTTCACTGAAGCCGCTCAGCGGCTCCATCGAGCGTCTCGATCTCGATGTGAGGGATATCGCCTACCTTCCCCAGGCTCAGGAGATTGACCGCAGCTTTCCGGCCTCGGTTCATGATCTCGTCTCGCTGGGGCTCGTCCGCCGGACAGGTTTCTTCTCTGCCGTCGGCAAGGGAGAGCGCGAGGAAATCGCCATGGCACTTGAGGCCGTGGGGCTCGGAGGCTTCCAGCGGCGGCCCATCGGATCGCTGTCGGGCGGTCAGTTGCAGCGGTCGCTGTTTGCGCGCGTGTTGTTGCAGGACGCGAAGGTCATTCTTCTCGACGAGCCGTTTTCGGCCATCGACGCCAGAACCGTGACCGATCTTCTGACGCTCATCCATCGCTGGCATGCCGAACGGCGCACCATCATTGCGGTGCTGCATGACGCCGATCTCATCCGCGCTCACTTTCCGGAATCTCTGGTTCTCGCCCGGGAGCCGGTTGCCTGGGGGCGTTCTGAAAATGCCCTGATGCCGGCGAACCTGCTCAAGGCCCGCCGCATGAACGAGGCATGGGACGAGAATGCGCCATGGTGCGAGGAGAACGCCGCATGACACTGTATGATCTTCTGATCTCTCCGTTCGCGGATTTTGCCTTCATGCGGCGCGCACTTGCGGGTGCGACCGCGCTGTCCCTTTCGGCTTGCCCAATCGGGGTGTTTCTCATGCTGCGCCGCATGAGCCTGACGGGTGACGCCATGGCACACGCCATTTTGCCGGGTGCTGCCATCGGGTTTCTAATATCGGGTCTTGCCTTGCTGCCCATGACGCTGGGCGGCATCGTGGCAGGCCTGTGCGTCGCGCTCCTCTCCGGCGCTGTCTCGCGCCTCACGATCCAGCGGGAGGATGCGAGCCTTGCGGGATTCTACCTCGTCTCCCTCGCCCTTGGCGTTCTGCTCATCAGCCTCAAGGGATCGAACATCGACCTGATGCATATTCTCTTCGGCACCGTACTGGCGCTGAACGACGGCGCGCTTCAACTGATCGCCTGGGTCTCCACCATCACGCTCCTCACGCTCGCCGTGATCTGGCGTCCTCTCGTCGCCGAGTGCATGGATCCGGTGTTTCTGGGATCCGTGAGCCGGATCGGCCCGGCGGTGCATTTCCTGTTCCTGGCACTTGTCGTACTCAATCTCGTCGGCGGCTTCCAGGCGCTCGGCACATTGCTTGCGGTGGGCCTGATGATGCTGCCTGCACTGTCGGCCCGGCTGTGGTGCGGCAGGCTCGAGAGCATGTGCATTCTAGCGGCGGCAATCGGATTTTTCTCCGGCTATGTGGGGCTGCTGGTCTCCTACCACGTTAGTGTCGCATCCGGGCCTGCCATCATTCTGACGGCCGGCGCCGCCTATGCCGTTTCCCTTGTTGCCGCGCCGCAAGGCGTCATCCGGTCACGGTTCACCCCAACACGACATCGCATTGCATGAAGGAGAAGATCATGGGAACCAAACTGAAGTCCGCAGTCTTGGGAGCGTTGCTCGCAAGCTCAAGTCTTGCCGCATCGTCTGGCATCGCTTCCGCTCACGACAAGATCAAGGTCGTTTCCAGCTTCTCGATCCTCTCCGACTTCGTCCAGCGGGTCGGCGGAGATCATGTCGATCTCGTCACTATCGTTGGCGTGGACGGCGATGCCCATGTCTATGAGCCCAAGCCCGATGATGCCAAGGCAATGGCCGCCGCACAACTCGTCGTGGTGAATGGTCTTGGATTCGAAGGCTGGCTGGACCGTCTTGTGGACAGCAGCGGCTACAAGGGCCCGATCGTGAAGGCCAGCGATGGAATTGAACCAGAGAAGATGGATGAGGGGCACGGCGATGCCCATGCCGAAGGCGCAAAGAAAGCTACGCATGATCATGATCACGATCACGCGGAAGGCAAGAAGAAAGCCGAGCACGATCATGAGCACGATCACGGGCATGATCATGGCGAATTCGATCCCCATGCCTGGCAGAGCGCCGCGAATGCTCAGGTCTATGTCAAGAACATCGCTGACGCCCTTTGCGGCATCGAGAAGTCGAAATGCTCCGAGTTCAAGGCAAATGCGGAAGGATATTCCCAGGAACTCGCCACGCTGCACGGTTCGATCAAGAAGGCGATTGACGCTCTCCCGGAAGGCCGCCGGACAGTCATCACGTCGCATGACGCCTTCGGCTATTTCTCCCATGCCTACGGGGTCGAGTTCCTCGCTCCTGAAGGCGTCAGCACGGAAAGCGAGGCGTCGGCAATGGATGTGGCGCGGCTGATCGAGCAGATCCGCGAGGACAAGGCATCGGCGCTCTTCGTCGAGAATATCTCCGACCCCCGGTTGATTGAGCAGATTTCGCGCGAGACGGGCCTCAAGATCGGTGGCGCGCTCTACTCCGATGCCCTGTCGGCGAAGGACGGCCCGGCGCCGAGCTACATTGAGATGATGCAGTACAACACAAGGCTTCTCACCGAAGCCATGACCGGATCGTGAGGCCAATCATGCAGCCCATTCCCGTTACCGTTCTGACTGGCTATCTCGGAGCCGGGAAGACCACCCTTCTGAACCGTATCCTGACGGAGAAGCATGGCAAGAAGTATGCGGTGATCGTCAATGAGTTCGGAGAAATCGGCATCGACAACGATCTTGTGGTCGGCGCCGACGAAGAAGTCTTCGAAATGAACAATGGTTGCATCTGCTGCACTGTCAGGGGAGATCTCATCCGCATCCTTGGCGGACTGATGAAGCGGAAGGACAAGTTCGACGCGATTCTGATCGAAACGACCGGCCTCGCAGATCCCGCACCGGTGGCCCAGACCTTCTTCGTCGATGATGAGGTACGCCAGCGCGCAAAGCTTGATGCGATCGTCACCGTAGTTGACGCAAAGCACCTGCTGCAGCGGCTGGCGGACTCGCATGAAGCCGAAGAGCAGATTGCCTTTGCCGACATCATTCTTCTGAACAAGACCGATCTTGTCTCGCCCGACGAGTTGGCGGCCGTGGAGAAGCGCATCCGGTCGATCAATGCTTATGCCAAGCTCCATCATACCCAGAAGTGCGGGATCGAGATCGACAAGGTGCTTGGGCGTGGCGCCTTCGATCTCGACCGTATTCTGGAACTGGAGCCGGAGTTCCTTGGTGAGGATCACCACCACCATGACGATGACGTCCAGAGCTACTCCTTCAAGACCATGCGACCCCTCAGTCATGAGAGATTCCAGAAATGGATGGGGGACCTTGTCGCGGTGAAGGGGCCTGACATTCTCCGCTCCAAGGGGATACTCGCCTTCAATGATGAGCCACGGCGCTTCGTGTTTCAGGGCGTGCACATGCTGCTCGATGGCGATCTTCAGCTTCCCTGGCGGGCAGATGAGCCGCGTGAGAGCCGGTTGGTGTTCATTGGCCGGAACCTCAACCGGGAGGAACTGCAAGCAGGTTTCGAGCGCTGTATTGCGTGATGGAAGGCCTGGTAGAGTCTGAAGCCCGGCAGGGGCAGTCCATGAAGCCAGTGTGGTCGACAAACCTCGACGCACCTGTCAATCACGTGGCGGTGCTCGATGGTGTGTTGGTCTTCCTGTGCGGCGATGGTTCGGCCCTGTTCGTGGCGGAACAAGGCTTCAGCGAAGACCGGCGGCAACTTCACAAGGGTGCAATCCTGGCGGCATGTTCGGGACCGCGCGGCATTCTGAGTGGCGGCGATGATGGGCAGGTTCGCTTGTCCAGCGCCGATGGCTCTGGGGAATTGATCCGCGATCATTCCGGCAGTTGGATCGACGCGGTGGCCTCTTCTCCAACAGGGGATGTGGCCTGGACGGCCGGACGCGTTTGCTACAGGCGCGGTCTGGGGGGCGACTTGCAGCAGCTCGAGTGCGCCTCAACCCCGTCTGACATCGGCTTCGACCCCAGGGGCAGGCGGCTCGCAATCGCGCAATATGGCGGAGTGTGGCTCTGGCTCGCGAAACAGAAGGAGAATCTGGTTCGCAAACTCGAGTGGAAGGGTAGCCATCTCTCCGTGACATGGTCTCATGATGGAACCATGGTCGTCACCTCGATGCAGGAGAGGGAACTGCATGGCTGGCGCTTGTCCGATGGCGCAAACATGAGGATGTCCGGTTATCCGGGCAAGATCGGGTCCATGAGCTGGAACGCTTCGGGGTCGCGGCTGGCAACCGCTGGCGCGCCCGTGGCAGTGCTCTGGCCCTTTGATCGTGGTGGCCCCTGGAACAGAAGGCCGGAGGAGATAGGGTTCCTTGCGGCCGGCATCACGAAACTCGCCTGGCATCCGGCGCGGAACATCCTCGCAGCGGGTTGTCAGCGGGGAGAACTCAAGCTCATTCGGTCAGATGATGGATCCGAGGTTGATCTGGGACACATCCGGAACTCGGCGGTGACGGCCGTTTCCTGGTCCGGGTCTGGGCGTTTGCTCGCCGCGGGTACGCAGTCCGGACATGCCGAAATCTACGCATTCGCGAACCCATAGCCATGTGGATCAAGAAGGCGGCTTCATTCATCGGTGATGTGAAGAAGGAGCGTGTGCGCCTGTGGTGCTTTGAATGCATCGGACCGGGTGCCTCAGTCTCGATCAGCGAAGTCGCCTGCACGGAGCCCGGATGTCCGCCCGTGAAGACGGTGATTCTCATCTTTCGCGAGGGTCAGCCGACGACCTCGCACATGATCCACAAGCCGATCAACATGGTCAGCCGGAGTGATGTCGTGTCAGCTTGCTCTCAGCTCTGACGAATTGGGAGCGGCAGCCTGCAACAAGGCATTTTTAGCGGTAGGATCCTCTTCGATGTTGAGATCGGGAGAGTTCATGGAAAAGCTTGGGGCGGCAGAGGGGTCATACGGTCCTTGCTTCTTCTTCAAATCAGGGTTGTCGCGTGTAGAATCGAGGATGTCGAGCAAGCCTGCTGAGGCCCGCCACCGGTCATCCGAGCGTGAGAGCCTCGTCATTGCCGAAGCCGAGGCGCTCCACTACCACGGCAGCCCACAGTGTCAGGACTGGAGCGCGGTTTGTCTTTATCATAACGCAACCCTGTCGCGCGGCTGAGAAGCGCGGAAAGGTCTGTCACTTCAGTTGAATTCCTGGCACTTCCATCCCATCGGAAACGGCTGCATCGCCCTCGCCATCGTCAGCCCCTCCGGTGGCATTTGGCCGGCTCCTCGTGATGAACGCCGGATGAATGTTGCATTCTGATCCCGTTCAAGAGACATTCTTTAGTTTCATGGCCAACGAGATTACAAAGAGCTCATTGAACCGAAGTCAACTAAGGAGACCTCACATGCCCAGCGCCAAGCTTTCGCTTACCCTCGCCGCCGCGACCATGATCATGGCTATAGTACCGGCTGACGCCTCGCCTCGCAGTTATCAGCTGATTTGCAAGGGCGGTGGCGCGATGGTGGCCACAATCAAGTCCAACGCAACGATTTCCCTCCGCTTTTCGCCGGGAAGCGAAGCGGGGGTAGCGCAAGCTGGAAAATGCACCTGGGTTGATCGTGGTTTCCGTGCGGGTGAGCCCAACGTGTTGTCACTGGCGGGCGATCGCAACGGTACCGCCTACCTCTTGGACGGTATGCTAAGTGGCGACCGCTTCTATGTGCACGTTTACAATGATAACAACGGCCGCATGGTAGTCACCCGCACCGGCCTCTGACCGGCTTCATTTGGCTTGGCGACGCCTCCCAATGACTGGGAGGCGTCTTCGGGCGGTTCATGCTGCCGCTATTTGAAAGTCCATGAGGCGCTCTCCACCAGAGCATTAGCAGCATTTCGGGGAGATCGACAGCAGCAGATCAGAGTCGAGCGAGAAAAACATTCGCCTTGTTCTGTTTTGTTGTGTCTCCCAGCATTGGCCGTAGCTGGTCGGACCCGCTGCACGCCGACAAAGAGTGAGGCAGTAGAAGCAGTTCCATTGTCTGGGCAGGCGCGAGTTAAGTGTCGATGCCATATGCTTGTCGCACGCCGACTAGACGACGAATGGTTCGCGGCCTCAGGCAAACGTCTGGTGCTGCCATTCCAGCGCAAACGGCTGCATCGCTCTCGCCATCGTAAGCCCTTCCGACTGTCGTCCCGCGAGAATCGCCTCGACAATATCTGGCGCCAGTAGCGTCATGAGCAGTACCCGGCTGACATACGATGGGTTGATGTTTTCGGCCTCGGCGATTTCTTCGATGGTGGCGAAGTCGCCGGTCTCCAGCAGCCTTCGCCAGCGGAAGCCGCGGGCGAGGGCCTTGAGCAGGGCGCTGTCAACCCTTGCCCGTGGTGCTGGTGTCACTGCCACGCCGTCCGGCGTTACGACGAGTTTCCGCCCGCCGCGCTTGCGGATGGTGAATGGCACCGTGACAGTCTGCTCGGTCATGCCGCCGCCTTTCGGCTCTTGCCGGTAATGGTGCCGACCTCCGCCACCATCTGCGCCAGTCCCTT
>NZ_JBIICB010000189.1:0-8523 GCF_044239095.1 Aestuariivirga sp.
ATATTCGGGCCACCACCAAAGGAAGGGTGGCCGAGTGGTTTAAGGCACACGCCTGGAACGCGTGCATACGTGAAAGCGTATCGAGGGTTCGAATCCCTCCTCTTCCGCCATTATCCATTGAAATCATTAGATAATTTCTGATTTGGGTGACTTTTTCCCCTCATTGCTCCCAGATAGCGCTCTCGCTTGCCATTCATGATGCTTGCAACGTCGCCATTACCGGCAGAACCATCGATGGCGGCACCTTCTGACGGGTGGCAACTTCGCCACTCTGCCTCCATGACAACTGAAAAGAGGCCAGTACGGGCGTCAGACTGAAGCGTTCCGCGGTGGCTGGAAAGGCTCCCGCCGTCCCCGACCTTGAACTCGGCGAGCTTGCCGTCAACACCTTCGACGGTAAGCTATACCTCAGGAAGAGCGACGGCACGGACACTGTGCTCGAGGTGGGACCCGTCCGCGCGGTTGCTGGCAAGATTGGCACCGTAACGTTGGCCAAGGCGGACGTGGGCCTCGGGGGCGTCGACAAGACGTCGGATGCCGCCAAGCCCATCTCCACGGCGACGCAGACGGCCCCTGAGCGGGAAGGCAAATAGCTCGCACGGCCATGCCGTCGCGGATGTGAGCAGGCTCCAGACGGCGCTTGACGGAAAGGCACCGCTGGCCTCGCCCGCCCTCACCGGAACCCCAACTGCCCCGAGTGCCGCGGCCTATGCGGACACCAACCAGCTCGCCACCACCGCGCAGGTCTAAGACACCGTCACCTTCGTCCCGGAAAATGCCCAGACCGGCACGGCCTATACCCTTGCGCTCTCCGACGCCGGGAAGCTGGTGACATTTGACAATGCGGTGGCAATCACACTCACCATCCCCACCAATGCCAGTGTGGCCTTGCCCTTTGGGCGGACAGTTAGGCCTCAGGCCCTGCCGTGATTGATATTCTGTGAGCGAAGGATGGTTTCATGTTCACCAAGTATGTGCAAGCGGCCGGCGCATGTTCCCGGCATTGTCATTACTTCTTCTCTAGAAGCGATAGTTCACACCAACTGCAATATTCAGCGTGTACAGGTCAGCGCCACCCGAGTCATAGCCTGATTGGGTGACTTCTTCCGAATTTTTGTCAGTGGTCGTGGTCTCGCCTTTCATCCTGAAAAACTTGTCGTAAGCTACTGACCCGACAAGATCCGCCTTGCCGGTCAGTGCATAGGCGGCCTTGCCATTCAGGGCGATGTAAGGTTCCGGTTCGAGTTCATCCACAAAGTTGATGTCTCTCAGCCAGTGATCATCATCTCCCTTTGCCATCGACAGCGTCATACCGCCCCGGCCTTCAAGGGACAGTGTCCATCGATCGAGATTACCAAGATAGCCAAGGCCCAGGTATGCTGCCGGGAGTGAAAGCTGGTAAGAGATTACCTTGTCGCCATCATTGAAGCATCCCTCATCCCCATCGTAGTTGTAACAGCCGCCCAGAGCTGTCCACTTGATGCTGGTATGCTTGAACCCGCCGAGGAGCGAGACGTCATTTGTCCCATTCTTATGCAACAGATATCCAAGGCCAAGATCTACCGAATAGTAATGATCCAGTTCAGTATCATGGTGCCATGAGTGAAGATTGGGCTCAGCTGGTGGGGGAGAAAACTCCCAGTCGTAGTCATCCATGTAATTGTCTGCGGCGAGACCCAAAGAGACGTTTCCATAAAACTTGAGGCGTTCGGCTGCTTGCCAGCTCAGCCCCCCGTTCACGACGAGTGCATGATCCATGTCCCAGATGAGTTCACTCAGCTTGCTACCGTCAGGATTGTAGACGAGTTCATGTGCCTCCCCGCTCAGGTGCCCGAGACTGATGTAAGCGGCAAGGTCATCAAGGGTTTCAGTTTTCGCGGCATCTGCTGCCCATGCCTGCTGTGCAGTGGTGAGAAGTCCAAGAACGATTACAAATGACCGGGCGTTATACAGCTTCATTTTCGATCCTTCTTCTTGAGGGAACAAGCTGGCAGGGCGTCCTTGGATTGCATGCTGCAAGCCGAAACTCCACTGCGTTGAATATAAGTACTGCATTTTTGTTACTACAAATCACAGGATACTTGACCATGATCCTTCATTGAATTCAACATGATCCCGCTTTCCAAGACTCTCATCGCCGTTGAAGATGCCGAATGTGGGCGTCACTGTCGGCATCTGCTCCGGTACATGGTTTTCTGCAGATTGTACGGAATACTGGATGATCCCTCGCAGGGGCACCGCATCCATCGCTCTGCGCGGTGAGACAACTGGCCTCTACAGAACTCTGCCGTTCTGCTTGCGATCCACTGTTCTCTGAGACCCTCGTGCCGTGCGCATCGCTGCAACCATGATGCCGTTCCATCCTCCGAGTTGATCTGCATGGTGGATCATCAGCATGTGGGGACTTGCAAATGGTGCCGCCTGAAAAAATTGCGCGGCTGACCGAACGCGATCTTACTTCCGGACAGAAATGGCCAGGATGTAGGCGGCGGCTGGAGAACGGCTGACCCCTGCCATGCAGTGGATCAGCAGATGCCGCGCACCCGGCTTCCGATGCTTATCCGCAAACGCGATCATTGAGGCGATCTGATCGCGGGTGGGGAGCGCTTTTCCTGCCTGCGGCTTTTCAACATCGTGAAAGCCGAGATGCAGATGGCGCCCGGGAGCAAGAAAGAGATGTTGCGCAAGGTGTGCGGCGTGCATGACGGAAATGACCGCGCCGGGGTGGAGGCGGCGCGTGGTCTTGGCCACGTTCCAATAGCTCTCGACCGCAATACTCAGTCCAGATACTCCCACCTCGAGATGTTCACAGACTGCATGCGATGAGCAAGACAGAGACGCCCATCTTCTGTCTTGCTCAATGCCCCGGTGGCCCGGGTTTTCTCCCGCTGTCACCGGCGTTCTGTGCCAGGAATGTGCGGCATGTGTCGAATCTCTGCTCGCATCCCCGGGGCAAATCGATGGCTTTCTGCTTGGCAATGGCACGAGCGAAAGCGATCATGCGTGGCGTGGGTCTTCTGGCATTTTCCTGTACTGATACAGATCGCTGTCTTCCGGTTTCGATCTTCTCGTGGAGAGGGGGGTCGATGCCAATCTTGCCCGGACCATCGGAATTCTTCCCGCGCGCATGTCCGCGTGTTCGCTTACGCATCGGGACTGCCGCGCTCGCTGGCGACCCCCGGCTTCTGCCTGCCCTTGTTCTTTGTGCCGCAGGAGCGAGGTCCACCTTGATGCCCGTCTGCTGCGTCAGGCGGGAGATCAGATCGGCGGCACTGCTTGCGATGCCATCAATCACGGCACGGAAGTCGCTCTCTCCGAGTACCACCTCATCGAGGCGCATTTCCCATTGTGCCGTGGTGCCGGGATCGACCAGGCTCGGCGCCGCCTTCGCGAGAAGTTCATAGAGCTTGAGGCCGGAGGGCGTGGGCACGACCAGCTTTCCTGATGCCGCGAGGAGGTTCTGGGCTTTGAGACCCTTGATGATCTCCGCTCGGGTTGCCGGCGTGCCGATGCCCTTGGCCTCCTTCAGGCGATCGCGCAGCGCAGGATCAGAAACGAACTTCCAGGCATTCTGCATCGCGTCGATCAGGGTGCCTTCGTTGTAGCGGGGAGGGGGCTCGGTGGTGCACGCTTTAACCTGCGGTTCGGTGAGGGTTGCGTTCTCGCCGTTCTTCATCTGAGGAAGCGTTTCGGCACCATCTGCCCCATCTTCTGTGTCAGCCGAATTGGTGCCGAACACAGCCTTCCAGCCGAGCCGCAAGGGAACATGCCCCGTCGCCCGGAAACTAACCTGACCATCGCCCGGCACGGGCACGTCGAGCGTCACGACGGTGTGACGGTATTCATAGTCCGGCATGATGGCCGCCAAGTAGGAGCGGCAGATCACGGCGAAGAGTTTCTTCTCGTCCTCCGAGAGCCGTGCAACGCGGGCGTCCATGCCGTCGAGCACGTTCACGTTGGGGATGATGGCATGGTGGGCAACGCCCTCCAGCGCCTTGTCCGAGAAGGTGCCAGACTTACCTCTGCGGATGACGGGCTCGCCGATCTCGAGCCCCGCAAAGCCCCTGACCTTCAGGAGTGCGGACACGATGGCCGGAACATCGGCGATCTGGTTCTCCGACAGATAACGGGCCTCGGCACGCGGATAGGTGATGAGCTTCTTTCCGTCACCGTCATAGAGTTCCTGGGCGACAAAGAGCGTCCTGTCAGCCGTCCAGCCCCAGCGCTGGCTACAATGTTTCTGGAGCGCCGGAAGATCGAAGAGCTTCGGCGGTGCGCGCCGCTTGTCCTCGACCTTGAGTGTAATGGGTCCCTCGAAGCCGGCCGCAGCCCTGGCGATCGCCTCCGCCCGTTCCCGATCCTTGATGCGCCTGGCCTCGGGCGGTGCATGCCGCATCCGGAAATTTCCAGCGGCAACCGTGGCGGTCGCTTCGACCTCGAAATAGTCTTCCGGCTTGAAGTTCAGAATCTCAAGCTCCCGCATGCAGACGATGGCGAGAGTCGGCGTCTTCACCCGCCCGATGCCGATCACTCCACGCGCCTGCGGTGCGAGCAGGGTCTTGGTCGCCGTGCGGGTGAGGGAGAGATTGAAGATCTGGTCCGCCTGTTGCCGCGCCACGGCTGCCTGATAGAGAGGCTGCATTTCGGCGTTGGGCTTCAGCCGCTCGAAGGCCTGCCGGAGGGTCTTGGGATCCTGCGCGGTGAAGAGCGCGCGCCTCACTGGCCCGCGATAGCGCAGGTGCTCAAGGATCTCCTGCCCGATCAGCTGCCCTTCGCGGTCGCAATCCGTGGCGAGGATGACGCCGTCACAGCCCTTCAGTGCCGCGGCAATCGCCTTGAGCTTGGCAGACTTGGTCTTCTCGCGTGCCGCCCGGGTCGGATAAAGCCCGTCGGGCTTCAGCAGGTCGCAAGACCAGCGTTTCCACGCTGCATTGACCTCGTCAGGCTCGGCAAGGCGGATGAGATGGCCCTCGGCGGGGAGGATTTCCCCGAAACGGCTTCCGATGGCTGCCCTGAGATCCCGCGCCTGGCTGGGCTTTTCAACGATGATGAGGGTTTTCATGCGCAGTCTTGTCCGGTGAATGGGTCAGATGACTATTGGAACATAGCATGAACAAATTTCGGCTCGATTTCAACGCCGCTTTCGCGGCTATCGCGCGCCGGTCAGGGCGGTATGATGAAATCTATCTCCCCCGCCTGTGTTCGTTGTAAGAACGGACCGCAACTGACGGCCTGAGAGCCACGCAAAGATGGAAACGCCATGGCTGATGTGAAGCCACGACCTCAGCACCGCAGCGAGTGGCGGCATTTTCTCGAAATCCAGACCCGCTGGGAAGATAATGACGTCTACGGCCACGTGAACAATGCCGTCTATTATTCCTGGTTCGATACTGCGGTGAATAACTGGCTCATCCACAAGGGGCTTCTCGATCTGGAGCGCAGCCCGGTTGTCAGTCTCGTGGCCGAGACCGGCTGCAGCTATTTTGAGAGTGTCACCTATCCGGAGCCGATTGACATCGGACTGCGCGCCGACAGGATTGGCACGTCCTCGGTGACCTACGGTCTGGGCGTGTTTCGCAAGGGGTCTGACCTTGCGGCAGCTGTAGGCCGCTTCGTGCACGTCTCCGTGGACCGGGAGACGCGCCGCCCGGTTCCCCTGCCGGAGGCGCTGCGTCTCGCGCTTCGTGAGCTTGCCGCTTAATCGAACATCACGATCTGCCGGATACCCTGGCCCTCGCGCATGCGGTCGAAGCCTTCGTTGATCTCGTCCAGCGTGAGCTTGTGGGTGAGGAGCTTGTCCACCGGCAACTGGCCAGAGCGGAACAGCGAGACGTAGTGCGGCAGGTCGCGCTTGGGCACGCAAGAGCCGATATAGGAGCCCTTCAGCGTGCGTTCTTCCGCCGTGAGGCTTACGGCTTGCAGCTTCAGCTTGTGGTCGGGGTGGGGCAAGCCGGCCGTGACCGTTGTGCCGCCGCGGGCAGTGGCGAGATAGGCCATCTCGAGGGCCTTCACGCTGCCGGCCATCTCGAAGAAATACTCAACCCCGCCACCGGAGAGATCGCGGATCTGCTTCACCGCATCGGGTGCGCTGGCGTCCACCGTGTCGGTGGCCCCCAGCGTGCGCGCGAAGGCGAGCTTTTCGGCCGAGAGATCGACCGCGATGATCTGGCGCGCGCCCGCGAGCCTCGCGCCGAGGAGCGCGCTCAGGCCCACGCCGCCGAGGCCTGCCACCGCCACGCTGCTGCCCGGCGGAATGCGTGCGGTGTTGACTACGGCACCCACGCCTGTCAGCACCGCGCAGCCGAAGAGGGCGGCATATTCGAAGGGAATGTCTTTTCCGATCTTGACGCAGGATTCCTGCGAGACAATGGCATGGCTTGAGAAAGCGGAGACGCCGAGATGGTGGTTGAGCACTTCGCCATCGCCTTCGATGCGGTGCGCGCCGCGCAGCAGCGTGCCTGCGGCGTTGGATTTGGCACCGGGCTCGCAGAGTGCTGGCCTGCCCGTGGCGCAGGGCAGGCAGTGGCCGCAGCTGGGCATGAAGATCAGCACCACATGGTCGCCGATGCTGAGGCCCTCGACGCCATCGCCCAGCGCATCGACGATGCCCGCCGCCTCATGGCCCAAAACCATGGGCATGACGCGCGGCCGGCTGCCGTCGATGACGGAGAGGTCGGAGTGGCAGAGGCCCGCGGCCTTGATCTTCACGCGCAGTTCGCCGGGGCCCGGCTCCTTCAGCTCCACCTCGACGATCTCGAGGGGGCGCGAGGTGCGGTAGGGGGGCTGCCGCCCCATCTCTGTCAGCTTGGCGGCTCTGATGCGCATTGTACCGGGCTCCTGTGTCGGGTGTCAGCGGATCATGAGCGGCGCCTGCGGCACCTGCTTCCAGAATTCCGGATCGTGACCATAGAAGATGCGGGCACCTGCGGCCTGCAGGCGGCGGAGCAGCAGCATGGAATCGAGCATCTGGGCGCGGTCGAAGACGAGCTTTGGCAGGTGCAACTCCTCCAGCGACTGGCGGAGATAGCAGGCATCCGCCGCGAGGATGACGTCTCCCGTGCCGAGCTTTACTTTCAGAGACTGATGACCGGGCGTGTGGCCGAAGGTGGGAATGGTGACGATGGTGCCGTCGCCGAAGAGGTCATGCGCGCCCTCGACCTGCATCACGAGATGGCCCAGGTCGTAGTCGCGCTTGTCATAGGCGTTGGCGTGGATCAGCTCCGGCATCTTGCCCGCTTCCCACTCGCGCCGCTGGATAACGATGCGCGCATTGGGCACCAGCAGATTGCCACCGGTGTGGTCGAAATGGAGGTGCGAGTTGATGACGAAGTCGATGTCCCTGGGCTCGATACCGAGTTGCATGAGCCGCGCTTCCACCTCTTCGCCGCGGCGGTAGTGCACATGGAAATGCTTGGCAATGCCGCCCAATCGGGTTTCGGGATCGTGCTGGCAATCCGGGTGCAGCCCTGTGTCGAACAGGATGCGGCCCTTGGGGTGGTCGATCAGGTAGCAGGGCACGGGAAAGCGGATCTTTCCGTGGGCGCGGCCCAGCATCATCTTAAGGTCGGCCGTCATCCAGCCGCAGGTGAAGGCATAAAGGCGGATCTCGCCGGTGTTGCGGGTGACGCGCGCGCCGGATGCTGAGTTCTGCTGCTCAAGCCGCTCCCACCAGCCTTGATTGTTCTCGAGCTTCTTGCGCCACTGTTGATCGATCATGTGAGACATCCTGAAAGGGTTCCCCGCTTAGGCCGCAGTGTCGCGTGGTTTGGCAAGGGGCGAAGTGGAGCCTGAAGCCGCCCTGCCATTGTGCGAGAGCCTCAGCCCATAGCTGAGGAACCACACCAGCAGCACGCCCGCCACCCACCAGATGAGCTGCCAGCCCCAGATCGAGGGGATGTCCAGCGCCCATTGGGCCGAAGGCTCGCCGAAGAGATAATTGCCGATGGTGGCGCCGGGGCCCAGCGCCAGGAAGGCCCAGAGCATGGTGGCAACCCATGCCGCCCCGGCGAGGCGGCGTCCAACCGGTGGCGCGCTGCTGGCATAGAGCACATGGAAGGCGGCGTGGCGCTTGCGCTCATCCTCAGATTGGGATGCAGCAGAGCCGATGAGGCAGATGGCGAAATTGGCGGCGAGTCCCCAAACGGCGGCGTGGATCGTCCAGGGCCAGAAGCCCCAGGGCAGGTTCTGCATGGCGATGGCCTGCCCCAGCGGATCCGCGAAGATGGCGACGAGCGCGCCGACGACGAGACCCGCCTGCACGCCCTGCCTTGTGAACCACGGCACCCAGGTGACCGCAAGATAGGCCGGCAGCAACTGGATGGCCAACGTCAGCGTGGCGGAACCGATCGCCACTGCGCCGTCATGAAAGAAGGTGGCGGTGACCGCCGCGGCGGCGACCAGGATCAGCATCACCACGCGGGCGAAGGTCTTCTGCAGTTGCTCGCCCGCCTTGGGCTGGAAGAAGGCGACGAACAGGTCCCGCGTGACGGTTGCGCCTGCCGCGATCACATAGGCGCCGGCGCA
>NZ_JBIICB010000190.1:0-8447 GCF_044239095.1 Aestuariivirga sp.
AAATGGAGACGATCATGAAGACCAGCTTGGGCATGCTGATTGCTGCCGGTGTCATTCTCCTTCATCCCCTGGCCGCAACCGCTTCAGAAAGAACCAAAGCGGTGAAGTTCAAGGCCGGAACAACATCCGCCACCATCGAGGGCAGCATCAAAGGTGACGATGGCGTCAATTATACTCTGGTGGCCAAGGCCGGCCAGGTGATGTCGGTCTTGTTCTCGCCGAGCAATCCCCGCTGCTACTTCAATGTGCTCCCGCCCGGCTCGGATGAGGCTATCCATATCGGCTCGTCTGCCGGCAATGAGTTCGCTGGCACGTTGGGTGCGTCTGGCGAATACAAGGCGCAGGTCTATCTGATCCGCGCCGCTGCCCGCCGCAACGAGACTTGCAACTATTCCATCACCTTCGAGATCTCGGCTGCATCAGGCAGCGTTGGCGGAGCCTCGAGGCAGGGCGATCTTGCCGCTGGTCTGATGGGAGGCCCGGAACTTCGGATGGCCGCCGGTGGTACCGGAGGGTGATGTCCTCAGCCTCAGGAAAACGCCATCGGCCAAGGCAGATATGTTCAAGAAGCGAAGAGTGACGGTGGGGAGTGAGGCAAGCAGAGCGAATTGTTGAAAAGAGTCAGGTAACAAGGAGAGAGGCAATGAAGGCGTATGTTCAAGCCCGAAGCGTGGTTGCGGTGGCGGCATTGGCCACCGGAGCGGTGCTATGTGTTACCCCCGCGTTCGCAGAAATACCCCAGATCAGTCACACAGCGAGCGGACACGAGGCAAGGTGGACGAACGGTTGCTTTGGTCAATACAACCCCAAGGGTGAGGCAACGTATTTCAGCCCGGAATGCAACGACAAGAAAATCGAGAAGTCGAACGCTCTCGTGAAGCTCTACGTATCGCTTCACAAGGGCAAGAAATTTGACGAAGCCGTTGAGCATAAGGGCGGTTCAGTCCAGCGGCTTCAGAATGGCGGCTTCGAGGTGACATGGCAGAGCGACTGCTTTGCACAGTACAACAGTCATGGGCAGGCCATGAGCTATAGCGAGGGTTGCGACGACACGGAAATCGCCAAGTCCAGCCGCTTGGTGGCCGACTATCGCCGTAAGCACGGTTACTGACAGGAACTGAACATGCGCCAGGTGCTGGCGCCGCGCGTGGGCGTCAGCACTCACGATCAGGAAACAGGGAGCCCAGAGAATGAGCAACGCCATGCGCAAAGTCGTTTCCTTCCTGCTGGCCGCGGCGATTTCTGGAAGCCTGGCCATTGCTGGAACTGCCGCAGCGGATAACAAGCCTGTCCTGGGCAGCTGGGGTGTCGAAACGCAATTCATCTCGAAGGACATCAAGCCCGGCGATGATTTTTATCGCTTCGTGAACGAAGGCTGGCTCAAGACTGCCACGCCGCCGCCGGGCTTTCCCTATTCCAATGCCTTGACAGATGCGTCGCTGAAAACCCAGGCGCAGTTGCGCGAATTGATGGCCAACATCCTCGCCAGCAATCCTGAGGCGGGGAGTGATGAGGCGTTGATTGCTGATTTTTACAAGAGCTACATGGATGTGGCCAAGCGAAATGCTTTGGGCTTGACGCCCCTCAAGCCCAAGATTGCCGCCATCGCTGCACTCAAGACCCGCGAGGAGGTTGCAGGCATGATGGGACAGGCCTTCATGCCTTCCTTCATTTCGGCAGGCGTCGGTACCGATGCCAAGAACCCCAAGCGCTATGTCGTAAAACTCTCCCAGTCCGGGCTCGGCCTGCCCAGTCCTGAGTACTATCTGACCGCTGGCGACGCCTATGACGGGATCAGGACTGCCTATCTCGCCCATATCAGCGGCGTTTTCACGCGGGCAGGGGTGCCGGACGCGGATTCCAAGTCGAGGGCGATCATGGACCTCGAGACCCGGATTGCCGGGCTCTCCTGGACGGCGGCGCAAAAGCGCGATCCGGTCAAAGGTTACAACCTCATGACCAGGGACGCGCTGGAGGCCTATGCGCCCGGCTTTTCATGGGGCCACTATATGGATTCAGCGGGCTTTGGCGGCGTGAAGGAGGTGGTGCTTTCGACTGATGCATCAATCCAGGCGCTTGCGAAGCTGTTTGGCGAAACCGATGTCGAGACGATGAAGGCCTACCTGACCTACCACTATATCGACTCTCTCGCGTTCTTTCTGTCTGAGGACTGGGAAACCGCCGATTTTGCTTTCCACAGCACGCTTCTGCAAGGAATTGCCGAACAGGATTCGCGTGAGAACCGCGCGATGGCAACCATTGGTGCGATACTGGCGGAGCCTCTGGGTCATGCCTACGCCAAGGCGTACTTTCCCGAAGACTACCGTGCCAAGATGGAAGACTTGGTCGCGAATATCCGTGCCGCCTTCAAGGCGCGTCTGGAAGCCAACGTCTGGATGGACGAAACCACACGCGAACGCGCGCTTGCCAAGCTGGCGGCAATTTCCAGCTATGTGGGCTATCCCGACAAGAGGCGGGACTTTTCCTCGATCAGGCTCGACCCAGCTGACCTGTTCGGCAACGTGATGCGGCTTACGGAGTTCGAGAATGCCGATGCGATCAAGATGCTTGATGAGCCGCGCCGCGAGTGGATGTGGACGATCAATGCTCATGTGATCAACGCGGGCTACGCGCCGCTGCTCAACTCCATCACCTTTCCGGCTGCAATCCTGCAGTCGCCGTTCTTTGACCCCTATGCCGACCCCGCAGTCAACTATGGCGCCATTGGCGCGGTAATCGGGCATGAGCTGGGACATGGCTTCGACGATCAGGGCAGCCAGTACGACTCCGCCGGTGTATTGCGCAACTGGTGGACAGATGCATCGCGGGCGGAATTCGACAAGCGGGCAGCGGTTCTGGTGAGCCAGTACAACGACTATTCGCCGATCGAGGGGATGCATGTGAACGGTTCGCTCACGCTTGGTGAGAACATCGGCGATCTCGGCGGCATTTCAATCGCCTATGATGCGTATCAGATCCATGTGGCCAAGGAAGAGGGCGGCAAAGCGCCGGTCATTGACGGCTTCACGGGTGACCAGCGTTTCTTCCTCGCCTGGGCGCAGCTGTGGCGCGAAGTCGCCAAGCCGGACAGGATCCGGCAACAATTGCTGTCCGACCCGCATAGCCCGAACGAGTACCGGGTTTACACGGTGCGCAATCTCGACGCCTGGTACAAGGCGTTCGCCGTGCAGCCGGGTGACATGATGTACCTGTCCCCTGGAAAGCGCGTGAGCATCTGGTAAGTCCGCGATCACAGGCGACCCGCCCGCGCAGCTCTCTTGAGCTTAGAGCATGAACGCCAAAAGTGGAAACCACTTTTGCGGCAAGATCATGCTCAAGCAATTGATCTTGCGCGAGTTCTTTTCGACCAGGTGATTCTACCTGGTCGGAACGCGCGCGAGCAAACATAGTGTATTTCAAAACCGGTCAGTGGGTGCTGGGGGTGGGGCCGCTCACCGAAACGGCCTTGACCACTGCATAGGCGGTGCGGCCCGGCGCAAGGCCGAGGACCGCGGCGGACTTGGCGGTGATGCGCGCGAGGATCGCCGCGCCTGCGCAGTCGAGCGTCACGTTGACCGACGAGAAGCCGGCCTCCGATATCTCCGCCACCGTGCCGCGCAGGATATTCAGTGCACTGATGTTGCGGGGCTCCTCTGTTGCCAGCATCACGTCGCGTGCCCGGATGCGCACCCGCGCGGGAGAGCCGGGCTGGCCGATGAAGCCCGGCACGAAGACGTCGCCCGCGGCGGCGGTGAGTCTTGTCATGCCGAAGTCTTCCTCGTAGGCGGCCACCGTCATGTCGAGGATGGCACCGCCTTCCTCGCGCTCTTCCGCCGGAATGAGGTCGAGGCGGCGGGCGATGTCCGGCGCGGGGCCGAAGGCGAGGAGGCGGCCCTCGGACAGCACGGCGACGTCGCTCGCCATCCGCATCACCTCCGCGACCGAGTGGCTTACATAGATGATGGGGATCCCCGTCTCGTCCCTCAGCCGCTCGAGATAGGGCATGATCTCGTCCTTGCGCTTCTGGTCGAGCGAGGCGAGGGGCTCGTCCATGAGCAGAAGCCGCGGCGAGGAGAGCAATGCACGCCCGATCGCAACGCGCTGCTTTTCGCCACCTGACAAGTCGCGCGGCTTGCGCGCCAGAAGATGCCCGATGCCGAGGAGTTCGAGGATCTGCGTGCGTGACGCGTAGCGCTCCGGCCGGGGTGTGAACCACTGGCCATAGCCAAGATTGCCCTCAACACTCAGATGCGGAAACAGCCGTGCGTCCTGGAAGACGTAGCCGATCTTTCTCCGGTGCGGCGGCACGGCGATCCCTGCGTCTGTGTCGGTCAGCACCGTGCCGCCAACGATGATGCGCGCGTGGCGGGGCGTGATCAGCCCCGCAATGGCGTTGACGAGCGTGGTCTTGCCAGAGCCCGACGCGCCGAAGATTGCCGTGAGCGGCCCCGTGCTCTCGAAGGCGAGGTCGAGTTCAAAGCTGCCCTGGCTGTGGCGTAGCGCGACGATGAGGCTCATGCGGCGATCTTCTGGCCAGCGCGGCGGGCGAGAACCTCCGATGCCATCAGGGCCGCAAGCGAGATCGCGACGGAGATGGCGGTGAGGCGCAGCGCCTCCGGGTCTCCGCCCGGAACTTGCGTGAAGGAATAAATGGCCGATGGCAGCGTCTGCGTCTCGCCCGGAATATTGGAGACGAAGGTGATGGTGGCGCCGAATTCGCCCATCGCCTTGGCAAAGCACAGAATCATGCCGGCGATGATGCCAGGCACGATCAGCGGCAGCGTGACGGTGAGGAAGACGAAGGCCCGGTTGGCGCCAAGCGTGGAAGCGGCAGCCTCGAGCTTCATGTCGACGGCCTCGATCGATAGGCGTATCGCACGCACCATGAGTGGGAAACCCATCACCGCGGATGCCAGCGCCGCACCCGTCCAGCGGAATGAGAAGACGATGCCGAACTCCGCCAGCACGGAGCCGATGGGTCCGCGCGTTCCGAAGGAGAGAAGCAGCAGATAGCCGGTGACGACCGGCGGCAACACCAGCGGCAGGTGCACGATGCCGTTCAGCAGCGACTTGCCCCAGAACTCACGCCGCGCGAGGAGCCAGGCGACGGCGATGCCGAGGGGCAGGCTCGCCAGCATGGCGACGCTCGCCACCTGGAGGCTGAGCCTGACGGCATCCCATTCCTCCGCGCTGAGCCGCAGCCAATCCGTCATTCGAGCAACCGGAACCCTTGCGCCCTGAAGATGTCTGCCGCGGCGGGTGACGCGAGAAAGGTGATGAATGCGGCAGCCCCGGCATGGCGTGAGGCTGTGGTGCGCGCCACGGGGTAGATGATGGGCGGATGCGAACTGGCTGGGAACGCACCGGCGATCTTCACTTTGGCCTCCGCCTGCGCATCGGTGCGGTAGACGATGCCGAGCGGCGCCTCACCGGTGGCGACGAGTTTCAGTGCGGCGCGCACATTCTCCGCCTGCGCGAGCCGGTCCTTGACCGAGGCCCAGACGCCAAGCGTTTCGAGCGCCGCCTTGCCATATTTGCCGGCGGGCACGGACTTGACGTCCGCCATGGCGAGGCGGCCATCGCCCAGCAATGCCGCGAGCGCGAAGCCTTGCGTGATCTCCGCCACGGCGTTTGAGCCCTGTGGTGCGATCAGCACGATCTCATTGCCCAGCAGCCTGGTTATGCTCGCCTTGTCGACGAGGTCCCTCTGAGCCAGGTCGTCCATCCAGTCCAGGTCGGCGGAGAAGAAGATATCGGCGGGGGCACCTTGCTCGATCTGCCTGGCCAGTGCTGAACTCGCCGCATAGGAGATCACGGCCTCATTCCCCGTCTCCGCCGTCCATGCAGCCGCGGCCGCGTCCAGCGCAGTCTTGAGGCTCGCCGCGGCAAACACCGTCAGCCGGTCTGCGGCGTGTGCGGCAGGTGCGGCTGTGAGGATCAGGGCAGCAGCGGCCAAGGCAAACATGTTCCGGCGCAGTATCATGTCCGTTCCGCATTTCGTTATATCCAGATGGATATAACACTGCGCGATATCCAGCAAGGGCCATGCCGTGCCGGCGTCAGGGCGGGGCCTGGATCGACTCGATGTAGCGCATCAATCCGGCGATGCGGCGTGAGGCATCATCCGAGGCCCGCAGCGCATCCGCGAGATCCGTGCTTTCACCCACGCCCTCGCTGATGAAGACGTCGCCCCATGCCGGCATCTCGCGCGTGCCGTGGTCATCCGGCATGTCGATGCCGGCGATGGTGTGGAACACCTGGTCCTCGGGAAAGCGCCCGTAACGGCTGGTGATCAGCGTGAGGTCGGAGGGGGGCTTGCCCAGCTTCCCAGCCTTCGGGCCGCCACCCTTGCCGCTTTCGCCATGGCAGGGCGCGCAGAGTTGGCGGAAGTCGGCGCGGCCCTGTTCCAGCGCCTCGTCAGCCAGCGCGGGGGCGGCCATCAGCAGCAACGCGAGGAGGACGCGCATCAGATCTGCCCGATGTCACGCAGCATGTCGGCGAACCACGGCGTCTTGGGGTCGAAGTGCTTGCCGCCCCTGATGCGCGGGAACTCGATGGCGCGCAGCTCGTCGCCCCTCTCCTCGTCATGGCCGACGACGCCTGAGATGCCTTCGAGGGCGGAATCGACCGCCACATGAACCATGGCGCGGATGAGTTCGAGGTCGGCCTGGTTGGCGGCCGCGGAGCGCCCGAAGTAGCCCGACTTCTGAACCAGTGTCTTGTCGGCGCCGATCTTCTTGGCGAACTGCTTGCCGAACCAGTCGCCCACCTTCACCTGGTCGAGCTTGACGTGGCCGAATGCGTCGCGCTCAACGGTTTCGCCGCGGCCCTCGATCTCGGCCACGATTTCCTGCACGGCGGCCCCTTCGCTGACGAAGATCGAAACCGAGTCCATCTTGTCCATCAGGGCCTTCAGCCGCACGGCTTCCGCCTCGATGTCAATCGGCATCTCGGGGATGTAGATCGCATCGACGTCCTTGTGCTGCCGGTCGAGGTTGAATTCGGGCAGGAACTCCAGCCGGTCGAGCCGCTCGCGCCAGGCCCTGGCGGTTGCGGCGGTCAGCCAGCCGCAGTGGCGGCCCATCACCTCATGAATGACCAGCTGGCGCGAGGAGGTCGACTGCTCGTTCACGACATTCTCGAAGAACAGCGCACCCTGTTCCGCTGCCGTCCAGGCGCCCAGCGTCTGGCGGATCGGCACCACGTCATTGTCGATGGTCTTGGGCAGGCCCACCACGGTGAGCTGGTAGCCATTCTGCTTCAGGTAGGCGGCGAGATCGGCGGCGGTGGTGTTGGTGTCGTCGCCGCCGATGGTGTGGAGGATGGTGATGCCGTCCTTGACGAGCTGGTTTGCCGCCACCTTGAGCGGATCATCGCCTTGCCTGACCAGGCCGCGCTTCACGCAGTCGGCCACGTTGGTGAGCTTGACCCGGCTGTTGCCCAGCGGCGTGCCGCCATGGGCATGCAGCACATGTGCCCGGCGCCGCACCTCAGGGGTGACGGGAATGGAATTGCCCTGCAGCAGCCCCTTGTAGCCACTGAGATAGCCGATCATCGGCGCTTCGGGCGCCACCTCCGAGTAGCGTTCGATCAGGCCGCCGACGGCGGAGGAGAGGCAGGGAGCGAGGCCGCCTGCGGTCAGCATGGCAATCTTGTGGTGCTGGGTCATGGGCGGGATGCTCCTCTGCAGGCCGGTTTCCGGAGGGTTAGCATTCCGGGCCGGTTTGGCAACCCCGGCGATGCCGGAAGGCCCAGGTGCCGATTTTCCATTGAAGCGGGGTTCCGGCGTTCCCATTTCAATGCCTGTCAACTCTTGAGAGAGGAAAATGTTAAAAATGACAAGCACGGCTCAGCCTGGTTTTGAGACGCACAGCGCCCCGGTCGAGCGGCGGATCGGTTTCACGCGCTGGTCGGCCTGGGAGATCGGCGCCATGGTTGCGGGCTTCGTGGTGTTCTGGCCCCTCGGGCTCATCGCCTTGTTCCTCAAGTGGAAAAATGGCGAGATGTGGAAGGGCTCGGCCGAACGCGGCGGCGCGCCCTGGGCCGGGTTCAAGATGCCTGATGTTTCGGGCTGGAAATCCTCCGCCACATCCTATGGCTTTGCGGGCTCTGGCAACGCCGCCTTCGATGCCTACAAGCGCGAGCAGTTGAAGCGTCTCGAAGACGAGCGCCGCAAGCTCGAGGAAGACCAGAAGGCCTTCCGCGACTTCGTCGAAAGGGTCCGCCGCGCCAAGGACCAGGAGGAGTTCGACCGCTTCATGGCCGAACGCAACATGCCTTAGAGCATGATCCGCAAAAGTGGAAACCACTTTTGCGACAAGATCATGCTCAAGCTATTGAACTTGCGCGAGTTCTTTTCGACCAGGTGATTCCACCTGGTCGGAACGCGCGCTAGTGTCCTGATTCCGAAGTTTTTGTGATTTGATTTTGTCTGAGGCAGAAACGTT
>NZ_JBIICB010000191.1:0-8369 GCF_044239095.1 Aestuariivirga sp.
ATCGCCAGCGACTGCTCGATCAGATAGCCGGTGTAGAACTCAAGCCCTGACTGGGCGCCCCGCGCATACCAGACCCAGGCGCCGAAGATGAAGGCGATGGCCATGTAGCCGCCGTAGAGGATGAAGCTTTCCTTGGCCTCGATCTCCCGCGTGCCCTTGTGCAGGACGCCGAGATCGAGGACCAGCAGACCCACCACGACGGAGATGAAGATCAGCCAGAAATAGGACGGTGTGCCGAGAAAATCGGAAAACAGAAAAGCCTGGATGAATTCCATGGCCGGACCCTTTGTGTTGATGTTGCCCCCATGCGGCTCCGACATCGCGAGACATTCCGTCTCGCCAGAGGGGCCCGGCGCCGCTGTGACTGGCCAAGTAACGTAAACTGCGGCAAGTTCAAGTGTGAGAGAGATGAAGTTTTGGTAATATTTCTGCAGGGGAGGACGGTGATTGCGCAGCACGACGGCGATTCAGGTGATCGGTTGCCACGCTGAAGGCGAGGTGGGCGATGTGATCGTGGGGGGTGTCGCACCCCCGCCGGGGGCGACGGTGTGGGAGCAGTCCCGCTTCATCGCCAGTGACGGCCGGCTGCGGGCGCTCGTGCTGAACGAGCCGCGCGGCGGGGTGTTCCGCCATGTGAACCTGCTGGTGCCGCCGAAGAACAAGGCGGCACAGATGGGCTTCATCATCATGGAGCCGGAGGACACGCCACCCATGTCCGGCTCCAACTGCATCTGTGTGGCGACCGTGCTGCTCGATGCCGGCATCATTCCGATGGTCGAGCCGGAAACCCGGATGGTGCTGGAGGCGCCCGCCGGACTGGTGGAGGTGACGGCGCGCTGCAGCAATGGCAAGGCGCAGTCGATCACGCTCAGGAATGTGCCGGCCTTCGCGGAGCGCCTCGGTGTGCCGCTGGAGGTGGAGGGGCTCGGCACCATCACGGTGGACACCGCCTTCGGCGGCGACAGCTTCGTGATGGCGGATGCGAGGAGCCTTGGATTTTCCATCACGCCCGACGAGGCGCGCGAGCTTGCCGTGATCGGGCGCAAGATCGTGAAGGCGGGGAACGAGCAACTGGGCTTCACCCACCCCAACATGCCGGAGTGGAAACACTTTTCCTTCGCCTTCCTCACCGGGCCCCTGGAGACGGTGGACGGCGCATTGTCGAGCCGCAATGCCTGCGTGGTAAAGCCGGGCAAGATCGACCGCTCACCCACCGGCACGGGCTGCTCTGCGCTGATGGCGGTGCTGCATGCCAAGGGGCTTCTGCGCCAAGGTGAGCGCTATATCGGGCGCTCCATCATCGAGAGCCGCTTCATGGGCGAGATCGTGGGGACGGCGGTGGTGGGCAATCACGCAGCGATCATTCCCACCATCACGGGGCGGGCGTGGATCACCGGGCAATCGACGCTGATGCTCGACCCGGAGGACCCTTATCCCGCCGGATACAAGATTTCCGACACATGGCCACAGGATGCGCGCGCATGATGATGAGAACACCGGTTACCTGCCTGCTCGAAACGAAGGACAAGCTCGGCGAGGGCTGCTTCTGGGACGCCGCCACGCAATGCCTGTGGTGGCTGGACCTGATCGTGCCCTCCGCCATCCACCGCCTGCACCCGGCGAGCGGGGCCTATCGCAGATGGCAGTTCGACGAGCATGTAACCGCCATGGCGAAGCGCCGCGACGGGACGATCCTGGTCGGTTCGCACCGCGGCCTCAACATCCTCGATCCTGAGACGGGCGCGTTGCGGAGCTGGGTGGACATCGACCCGGAGACGCCCGGAAACCGCGGCAATGACGGGGCCTGCGATGCCAAGGGGCGCTTCTGGTTTGGCACCATGATGAACAACATCGGGCCCCATGGCGAGGATGTGGCGATCACCGCACCCACGGGAAAGCTGTTCCGCATCGATGCCGATGGCACGGCCACGGTGATGGAGACGGGCGTTGGTGTTTCCAACGGGCCGTGCTGGTCGCCCGACGGGAAGACCTTCTATTTCACGGATTCGATGGCGCAGGTGATCTGGGCCTATGACTTCGATGTGGACTCCGGGACGATCGCCAACCGGCGCGTGCTGAACGACACCAAGGACCATGGCTATCCCGATGGCGCGACGGTGGATGCGCAGGGCTGCGTGTGGAGCGCCCGGTGGGAAGGCGCCTGCGTGCTGCGCATCGACCCCAAGGGCCGCATCGACCGCGTGGTGCCGATGCCGGCGCGGCGGGTGACCAATGTGTGCTTCGGCGGCGCGAAGCTCGACACGCTCTATGTGACGACGGCGCGGGCACATCTGCCGGAGGAGGAGTTGCGCAAGCGCCCGCTGCAGGGCGGCATCTTCTGCTTCGACCCCAAGGTGACGGGCTTCGAAAAACACGCTTTCGCGGGCTGAGCGGACGCGTTAATCGTCATATAAAATCGAACAGCAGTGGGAGCGAGCGCGCATGAACATCGTCCAGATCGTCGACAGCAAGAGTAAGCGCCGCGTCGGCCTCGCCGCCGGGGCGCAGGTGGTGCTGCTGAAGAAGGTGGCCACCACGCTGGACCTGGCAAAGCTGGCGCTGAAGGAGGCCAAGAGCCTTTCCGCCATGGCCTCCTCGCTGGCCGGCACGGCGACGGAGGATTATGCCAAGGCCCTGAAGGAGAAGCGGGTGCTGACACCCGTCGACCATCCGGACCCCGCGCATTGCATCATTACGGGAACGGGGTTGACGCATCTCGGCTCCGCCGCCGCGCGCGATGGCATGCACAAGAAGCTGTCGGGGGCCAAGGAAGAGCTGACCGACAGCCTCAAGATGTTCAAGCTCGGCCTTGAAGGCGGCAAGCCCAAGTCCAAGGGTGAAGCCGGTGTGCAGCCCGAGTGGTTCTACAAGGGTGACGGTTCCTGGCTGGTGGCGCCCGGCCAGCCGCTGCCGCTCCCGTCCTTCGCGCTCGATGGCGGCGAGGAGCCGGAACTGGCGGGGCTCTATCTGATCGACGGCAAGGGCCGCCCGGTGCGGCTGGGTTTCGCGCTGGGCAATGAATATTCCGACCATATCACCGAGCGGCAGAACTACCTCTACCTGGCGCATTCGAAGCTCAGGCATTCCTCCATCGGGCCTGAAATGGTGACGGGCAAGATCCCGGCCTCCGTCGAGGGCATGAGCCGCATCATCCGCGGCGGTAAGGTGATCTGGGAGAAGCCCTTCCTGACGGGCGAGGCCAACATGAGCCACACCATCGCCAATCTCGAATATCACCACTTCAAATATGACGGCTTCCGCCGGCCGGGCGACCTGCACATCCACTATTTCGGCACGGCGACGCTCTCGATTGCCGACAATGTGAAGACCGAGGACGGCGACGTGTTCGAGATCACCGCACCGGCCTTCGGCGCGGCACTGCGCAACCCGCTGAAGGCGATGAAGCCGGGGCACAAGCCGGGGAGCGTGAAGGCGCTTTAGGGATGTCTGAACCTATTCCTCTCCCCCGGCGGGGGAGAGGGTGGGGTGAGGGGGTCTCTCCGCGGGCGGGAGCATTTCTGGACGAGTGATGACGCGGCAGCGCGTGAGGTCTTTGGATGGGACTCGCGGGTAGACCCCCTCACCCTGCCCTCTCCCCCGGTGGGGGAGAGGGATGACAGGGCTGCGAGAACATATCCCTCTCCTCCAAAGGGGGAAAGGAATGACCGGGCTGCGTGAAGATATCCCTCTCCCCCACCGGGGGAGAGGGTGGGGTGAGGGGGTCTCTCCGCGGGCGGGAGCATTACTGGAAGAGTGACGACGAGGCAGCGCGTGAGGTCTTTGGATGGGACTCGCGGATGCGCCCCCTCACCCTGCCCTCTCCCCCGGTGGGGGAGAGGGATAAACAGGGGTGAGTTTGCTTTAACCTCAGGTTTAGCAAATCATCCTAGATAGCATGGCAGCCGGAGGTCCGAATGCCCGTTGCCATGCCTGAAGCACTGTCGCAGATCATGGCCTCCGGGCGGATCGGCCCGGATGACGTGCTGGCCATCCGGCGCATCGTTTATGGCAACGGGGAGATCAGTGCCGATGAGGCCTGCTGGCTCTTCGATCTCACTCACGCGGCAGGAGAGCAGTGCGCGGAGTGGCGGGCGTTCTTCATCGAGGCGCTGACCGATTACACGGTCTACCAGGCAGCACCGCGTGGCTATGTGACGGATGAGAAGGTTGCCTGGCTGATCGCCCGGATCATGCGTGACGGGCAGGTGGAGACAGATTGCGAACTCGAACTGCTGATCAATGTGCTGGAAAAAGCGATCTCGGCGCCTGGCGATCTTTCCATGTTCGCGCTGAAGGAAGTGAAGGCCGTGGTGCTGGAGCGGAACCGCATCTCCGAGCGCGAAGTGGCACTGCTGCGGCGGGTGCTCTATGCGGCGGGAGGCCAGGAGGCGATCGCCATCACCCGCGATGAGGCGGAGGTTCTTCTCGATATCGACCATGTGCGCGGCGGCAGCGAGGACGACCCGGCCTGGGTGGAGCTCTTTGCCAAGGCCATCCTCAACCACATCATGTTTGCGTCGGGCTTCACCCCTCCGACGCGCGAGGAGGCGTTGCGGCGCGAGGCGTGGGTCAATGATACGTCGGTGAACCCCGCCCGCTTGATAAAGAACATGGCAAGCAGCCTTGGCGATGTCATCAGAGCCTACACAGCGCCGGACGTGATGGACGAATATGTCCGGGAGCGCACGGCGAAGCAGGCCGCGGCCGAATCGATCACCGATGAGGAGGCGCAGTGGCTGGCCGAGCGCCTGCTGCGGGATGGCAAGCTCTCGCTGGGGGAGCAGGCGCTGGTGGCTGCCCTGAAGGCCGAGCACCCGAAGCTGCACCCCGCCATCACCGCCGCCCTCGACCGGCTGGACTGACGGCCCCATTCCGCCGTGCATTTCGCCATGGCCCGCGTTATGGATAGACCATGACGGCAGACTTCATTGCGCTTGACTGGGGAACGACGTCCTTCCGCGCCTATCGCGTGGGGGCGGATGGACGCGTGCAGGATATGATCGCGGCGGCGGAGGGCATTCTCGCCGTGAAGGACGGGGCTTTCGAGGCGGCACTCGAGCGGCATATCGGAGCGTGGGACGTGACGCTTCCGGTGATGGCGGCGGGCATGATCACCTCGCGCCAGGGGTGGATCGAGCTGCCCTACGTGCCCTGCCCTGCGAGTGCTGCTGATCTGGCGCGGGCGCTTCACATGCATACCACCGCCTCCGGACGGCGCATCGCTTTTGCCACGGGCTTGAGCTACCGCGCGCCCAATGGCATGCCGGATGTGATGCGCTCGGAGGAAGTGCAGGTGTTTGGCTCGCTGGACTTAGGCGTCAACCACTTCGTGACGCCGGGTACGCATTCGAAATGGATCACCACGGAAGGTGACCAGCTGCTGCGCTATTCCACCTATGTGACGGGCGAGGTCTTCGCGGCGCTCAAAGACCATACGATCCTGGGGCGGCTGATGACGCCGGGGCCTGATGACGAGGAGGCCTTCGCCATGGGCGTGCGCGCCGCGCTTGATGACCCGGCGGGCTTCCTCCACAGGATCTTTTCCGCGCGCTCCCTGGGGCTGTTTGGCGAACTCGCACCCGAGGCGATTGCCTCCTACCTCTCAGGGCAGGTGATCGGCACGGAGGTGGCGCATGCCATCCGCGGCAATCCGAAGGATGCGGAATATGCGGTGCTGGCCTCGCCCGGCATCGGCGGGCGCTATGTGAAGGCCATCGAGATCGCGGGGCTGAAAGTTTGCTATGGCGATCCGCAGGCCATCGTGAAGGGGCTCGCCATCATCGCGCGGAAGGCAGGCATCATATGAATTTCGAAGACGCGGTTAAGGACTGCGGCATCATCGCCATCCTGCGCGGGGTGACGCTGGATGAGGTGGCAGGCATCGGTGACGCGCTCTACGCGGCAGGCATTCGCATCGTGGAGGTGCCGCTCAATTCGCCCGAACCCTTCCGCTCCATTGCCGCACTGGCGGCGCGCTTTCACGGGCGGATGATCGTGGGCGCGGGAACGGTGCTGGATGTGGACAGTGTCGACCGCGTGAAATCAGCGGGCGGGCAGATCTCGGTGTCGCCTGACTGCAACCCGGCGGTGATCGCGCACGCGGTGGAACGGAACCTCGTTCCACTGCCCGGCGTGTTCACGCCGACAGAGGCGTTCAGCGCGGTGCGCGCAGGTGCGCGGCACCTCAAGCTGTTTCCGGCAGAGGCGGCGGCTCCCAAAACGGTGAAGGCATGGAAGGCGGTGCTGCCGCGTGACGTGAAGGTCTATGCGGTGGGTGGCGTGACACCCGCCAACATGCGGGAGTGGGCGGAGGCCGGATGCGCGGGCTTCGGCATCGGCTCCAATGTTTACAAGCCGGGCGTCAGTGCGGCAGATGTGGGAAAGGCCGCGGCGGATTTCGTTGCGGCATGGAATGAACTGAAGAGGGCTTGAGAGAATGAAGGTTGCAATTGTGACGGGCGCTGGTTCAGGAATCGGCAAGGCAGTGGCGATGGCCTTCGGGCGCGAGGGCTACACCGTGGTGCTGGCAGGCCGCCGCGCTGACCTGCTGAACGAGGTGGCCAAGGCCATCGGCCCCCATGCGCTGGCAGTGCCGACCGATGTGGCGGACCCCGCCTCCGTGAAGGCGCTGTTTGCTTTGTGCAAGGAGAGGTTCGGGCGGCTGGACGTGCTGTTCAACAATGCCGGCACGGGTGCGCCGGGCACCATCATGCTCGAGGATCTGTCGATCGAGATGTGGCAGAATGTGGTGAATGTGAACCTGTCGGGCGTGTTCTACTGCATGCAGGAGGCCTTCCGCATGATGAAGGAGCAGAGCCCGCGCGGCGGGCGCATCATCAACAACGGCTCGATCTCGGCCCATGCGCCCAGGCCCAATTCCGCACCCTATACCTCCACCAAGCATGCGGTGACGGGGCTGACAAAGTCAGGCTCCCTCGACGGGCGGAAATATGACATCGCGGTCTGCCAGATCGACATCGGCAATGCCGGCACCGACATGACGGAGAAAATGAAATCCGGCATGCCCCAGGCCAATGGCTCGGTGGCGCCGGAGCCGACGATGGATGTTGAGAACGTGGCGCGCACGGTGATCTACATGGCATCCCTGCCGCTCGAGGCCAATGCGCAGTTCGTCACCGTGATGGCGACGAAGATGCCGTATATCGGGCGGGGGTAAGGGCCCTCATCCGCCCTGACGTGCCCCTTCTCCCATCGCGGCGCGACGGGAAAAGGGGAAAAACTTCTCACAGCTTTTCCTTCTCCCGTTGCAAAGCAATGGGAGAAGGTGGCCGAAGGCCGGATGAGGGTTGCATCAACAAGGCAGAGTATTTGTGAGTTTTGACTCGCGGAGAGAGGCCCTCATCCGCCCTTCGGGCACCTTCTCCCATCGCGGCGCGACGGGAGAAGGGGATAAACATCTCACAGCTTTTCCTTCTCCCGTTGCAACGCAATGGGAGAAGGTGGCCGAAGGCCGGATGAGGGTTGCATCAGCACGGGCTGGGTGGTTGTGAGTTGTGACTCGCGGACAGAGGCCCTCATCCGCCCTTTGGGCACCTTCTCCCATCGCGGCGCGACGGGAGAAGGGGAGAAACATCTCACAGCTAAGCAATGGGAGAAGGAAAGTGGAGATTCAATTCCCGTCTTCCGGCAGCCTGGGGATCGCGTGCACCGTGATGCCTTCCTCGACCAGGGCCTTGGCGTCTTCCATCGAGGCTTCACCGTAGATGCCGCGGTGTTCGGTTTCTTCGTAGTGGATCTTGCGGGCTTCCTCGGCGAAGCGGTCGCCGACGTATTCGGCGTTTTCCTCGACGTGCTTGCGCACCTGGCGGACCATGTCCATCATGGCGGCGAGGCGCGGGTCGACGGGGCCGGCCACCATCTTGCGCGGACTGTCGTCCTTGCGGTTTGACTTGGTGGGGATGCCCGGCGCCATCAACTGCTTTTCGACCTTGACCGATCCGCACACGGCGCACGAGACGAGTCCCTTGGCCGCCTGTTCGTCATAGGCGGCGCTGTTGGGGAACCAACCGTCGAAATCGTGTCCCTTGTCGCATATGAGGTCATAGTGGATCATGACAATGACGTAGCAACGCCGGGGCCGTGTTTCAAGATTTCAACGCCAGCTGCGCGGTCATCGCGCAGGGCGGGGATGCGGGCGCGGGACAGATCCGCAGCGGCGAGATCAAGGCCGGCCACAATGATTCCGGGGTCCGTTCCGGCCTCCGCCAGCACCTCGCCCCATGGCGAGACGATGAGGGAGTGGCCATAGGTCTGGCGGCCTGATTCATGCGTGCCGCCCTGGGCGGCGGCCAGCACGAAGCTCCCCGTCTCGATGGCGCGGGCGCGCAGCAGCACATGCCAGTGAGCCT
>NZ_JBIICB010000192.1:0-8363 GCF_044239095.1 Aestuariivirga sp.
ATGCCGGAGATCCTGACCGGCCCCGTGGCCCTGAACACGCCCTTCTCCACCGTCAGGTCGATGTCGCCGTCGGAAATGTCGATGCCAGGCAAGGCTTCCTTCAGTGCAGCGTTGGAAAGCTTGGCGGCGACGTTCACCACGATGCGGTTCTTCGGCAGGTTCCTGATCAGCGGCATGCTGAGCTTGACCTTCAGCTTCGCATCGGCGGTGAGCTTGGAGGTGTCGAAGCCGGTGTGGCGGATGAGGTTGAGGGCCGGCTGATCGAGATACTCGATGAGGGGCTGGGCCTTGCCCTCAACATCGAGGTCGAACTCGGCCAGCGTCTCGCCGCCCAGAATGTCGCGCGCCAACATCGTGCCGGAGGTGAGGCGGCCCTTGGCACCCGACGGCATGACGACATCCGCGCCATTGACCGTCAGGCGGAAATCATTGTCCGTGAGGCTCGCCTCGCCCGAGGCGCCGATGAGGGGCGGCAGATCCTTGAAGTAACCCGAGGTGACGCCGTCCATCTTGAAGGACAGCTTGATCGAATTCTCTGGCAGGCGGCGCTGGCGCTGGGCCGCGGCCAGCGCATCAACCGGCAGGTTGACGGTGAATTCGCCCTCCTGGATGCGGCCCTCGCGGACATTCTCGTTCACCCATTTGCGGGTGCGCGGCGCCATGACCGGCGGCCAGAGCTGCTTGAGCAGGCTGGCCGACAGGTCTTTCATGCGGCCCGCCAGCAGGATGCCAGCCGACTCCGAGCCGCCAGTGATTGCGCCGCGCAGCCTGATGCCGGTGTCGCCCGACATGACGACCAGGTCTTCGATGTCGAGGCGGGCCTCTTCGATCGCCGCCTTGCCGGTAAAGCGCACCTGGTCCACCGCCACGGGCGAGGTGACGGTGCCCTGCGTATCGATGGCCAGGTTGCGCGCCTCAAGCATGATCCTGAGCGCGGTGAGGCGGCCCTCGGCACTGCGCTCCGGCAGCAGGCTGCCCTTGAGCTGGGCGCGCGAGCTGCCGACGAGCAGAAGCGAGTCCGTGATGACGATGCTGCCCGTGACGGGATCATAATCGGCGCGCAGCGAGCCCTCGTCGATGATCAGCGGCTCGGCGAGGTAATCCGGAAGCCCCACCTCACCGGCCGCCGCGATGAACTCGCCCGAGGCCCTGGTGACGAGGCCCTGGTCTGTCACCTCCATCTCGACCTGGCCGGACAGCGGGACCTTGACGCGCGCGAGCTGCGACAGGGCGAAGATCTCGTCCGAGATATTGGCCGGCACCAGATCATTGATCCGCGTACTGATCGAAAAACTGCGCGTTTCGCTGCGGTAGCTGGCCGACAGGTCGGCCGACCAGTGGCCAGCCTCCCGGCCGTTGGACACGGCGGCGGTGGCGGCAACGGCAAAGCCGTAGGGCATGCGCTGGAACACCAGCTCGGCCGAGGGGATGTTCCAGATCGCGTCGTTTGCCTCATCATAGAAGCGGATCTCGGCGCCAGCGACGCGGATCGTCTCGATGGAGCCGATGGCCTGGCCGCCCTCCGCGCGCGGGGCGCCGCTCAGGATCTCGATGATGGCGGCGCCCGCACCACTCGCCCCGCTTGTTCCGCCGCCGCCGAGTGCTGGGTCCTGATCGCTCTTGGGGGAAGCCTCGGTATCCGGGTCGACCACCACGGCCTCGGCCTCGGGTGCTGCCTCTCCGAAGCCGAACGCGATGCCGCCCTCAAGGTTGCGCATCACCCGGATGCGGGGACCGATGAGTTCAATCGAGACCGGGACGACGTTGCCCGAGAGCAGCGCGCCACCGTCGACATCCACGGCAGCGCGCGGGGCCCTGGCGACGAGATTGCCGGACTTGTCCTTGAGCTCAATGTCACGCAGGCGTAGCTGGGGAACATTGCTGCCGCCCGTGCGCTCCACCACCACGCCACCCACCGAGACGGTCATGGCAGGAAGATTGGCGTTGATGCGGCTCTCCACCGTCTGGCGCAGGAAGTTCAGTTGAACAGGACCTTGCGCCAGCCGGATGTGGACGGCGGCGGCCACAACAAGCAGGACGGCGAGGACCGTCAGCATGCCGTACCCGGTTATCCTAGCCAGACGCCGCAACCTGAACCCGTTTCATTCGCATGATTCTGCTACATCATCTGCCATCATGGCCTGTATCAGGCAACGCCGAAACTCTCCGGCGCGGGTCCATTGGCCACCAAAGATGGGCCAAACCGTGACGGGGCTCCGCGGTGCCCGAGCGGGCGGCGGGACGGGCCGTAGCGGAGATTTTGCATGGTCCGTGCGATTGCCAATGACACAGGCGAATTTGCTTGATAACCTCACCCGGTCTGGGTGATGGGCGCCCGGCCGAGTTAGAGTGTAGGTGCGCGTGTTTTTTCGTAAGCAGAAGTCCGCCGGCAACGACAACCGGATCGAACCCGCGCAGGCTACGACCGATGTCGTGGACCAGAGCCATTCCTCAGTCATCTCGGCCGGCACGAACATAACCGGCCATATCGAATGCGACGGCGACATGCTGATCGACGGCACGCTGCGCGGCTCCATCCGCGCGCTGCGGCTAACCGTCGGCGTTGACGCCGTGATCGAGGGCGAGGTTTCCGCCGACGAGGTCACGGTGCGCGGCACGGTGAAGGGGCCGCTCCAGGCACGCCACATCCACCTCGAGGACGGCGCGGAGGTCGATGGCGACATCACCACCGCCACGATTGCAATCGACACCGGAGCCCGCCTCACCGGCGCCGTCTCCCAGGGCGGACAGCAGCCGCAGATCGAGCGCTATACGCCCCTCAGCGCGGCAAGCTGGGACTCTGCTGCGGACAGCGGCTCGCGGTCCCTCCTCTCAGTCCGCCCGCGCATCAACGTCAGCGGCAGCCGCTAGCAAGACGCCGGGCGGTGGGGCAGATCCCTTGCCCCCCGCTTTAGACGTTACCCTCATCCGGGATATTGAGTGTCCGCCCGCAAGCCTTGCAGTGGACGGCGTCTCGGTCATGCCGCATCAAGCCGCAGTCGAGGCAGCGGAAGTTGACTTTGTCGGGCCGCAACGTCACCTGCACGAGGCGCAGGAACAGTGACACGCCGAAGATCATGATCACCACCGCGATCATCCGGCCCAGCGTGCCCTCAAGCACGATGTCGCCGAAGCCGGTGGTGGTGAGCGCCGTCACCGTAAAGTAGAGCGCATCAGCATAGTTTGCGATCTTCGGGTTGGTGAAATGCTGCGTCTCGTAGACCAGCGCCGTCATGATGAAGATGAAAACCACGAGGTTCAGCGCCGACAGCACGATCTGCTCATTGCGGCGGAACCAGCGGAAGTCCTGCCGGAGGCGCTTCATCATGGTGTAGGAGCGGAGCAGGCGCAGCACCCGCGCAACCCGCAGGAAGCCCAGCCCCTCGCCCACGATCGGCGCCAGCATCGACACGATGACCACGATATCCAAGATGCCGTAGATGCTGAAGACCATGCGCAAGCGCACCCGGCTGATCCAAAGCCGCGCCAGGAAGTCGACGAGCAGGACAGCGCCGATCACCGCATCGAAAATCTCGGTGCTGGTGGATTGCAGGAAGGACGACACGATGATGAAGAAAATGGTCGCAAGATCGAAGATGAGGAGGCCATAGCGGAACCGGTGGGCCTCCGGGCTGTCGCCCTCATAGAGCTCCCGCAGCCTTGTCTTCATGCCGCCTGAGGTTGTCTCCAACATGCAGTATTGAGTAGGCGAGTTGCGCCGTGCCGTCCAGTCTGGACGCCGCGGGCAACGGGGCTATAGTCCTGCCCAATCAAAAAGCGAGGTAAGGCAATGCCGAAGGGATACTGGATCGCGCACGTGACGGTGACCGATCCGGAACAGTACCAGACCTATGCCGGGGCGGCCCCAGAGGCCTTCCGGAAATACGGCGCCACCATCCTGGCGCGCGGGGGTACCCACACGCAAATGGAGGGCGAGGGCCGCCCACGCAACGTGGTGATCGAGTTCCCGAGCCTCCAGGCCGCCATCGACTGCTACAACTCGCCCGAATACCAGGCCGCCAAGGCCAGGCGCCAGGGTGCGGGGATTGCCGAGATCGTTCTGGTCGAGGGGGTTTAGGACATTCTCCGGTCCCGGCGCGGCAGATGAGGATGGGCTCTGCCGCTTTCCTTGAGCCGATCTGGTTGCTAAAAGGCATACCCAACAAGAGGACACGCAATGAAGCTAGCCATTGCCGGGGCAGCGGGCCGCATGGGCCGCGTGCTGACGCGCATCGTGAACGAGACGCCGGGGGCGGAGGTTGCGGGCGGGATCGAACCGAAGGGATCGGCCCATGTGGGCGCTGACATGGGCGTGCTCGCCGGGGTTGGCGCCCTCGACGTGATGATCACGGACGATCCGCTCTCACTGTTCACCCATATCGACGGCATCATCGACTTCACCGTGCCGCAGGCCACCATCGCACTGGCCGAGCTTTCGGCACAGGCGCGCATCGTGCATGTGATCGGCACGACGGGAATCGACGAGGATGGCGAGGCCAAGATCCGTGCGGCCGCGCGGCATGCGCGCATCGTCAAGTCCGGCAACATGAGCTTAGGGGTCAACCTTCTGGCCGTGATGGTGAAGAAGGTGGCGGCGGCGCTGGGCGAGGACTTCGACATCGAGGTGCTGGAGATGCACCACAGGCACAAGATCGACGCGCCGTCCGGCACCGCACTGCTTCTCGGGCAGGCGGCGGCGGACGGGCGCGGCATCGACCTGAAGAGCCGCTCAGTGCGCTCACGCGATGGGCACACCGGCGCGAGGCCCCAGGGCGACATCGGCTTTGCGACGCTGCGCGGCGGCTCGGTGGTGGGCGAGCATACGGTGATGTTCGCGGGCGCTGCCGAGCGCATCGAACTCACCCACAAGGCGGAGAGCCGGGACATCTTCGCCAGGGGTGCTGTGAGGGCCGCGCTGTGGGGCATGGACCGCAAGCCCGGACTTTATTCAATGACTGATGTTTTGGGACTGGAGTAGCCGATGGATCGTCTTCTCGTGCTCGTCCGCCATGGACAGAGCGAATGGAATCTCAAGAACCTGTTCACCGGCTGGAAAGACCCGGACTTGACCGAACAGGGGATCCGCGAGGCGCATGCGGCAGGCCAGAAGCTCAAGGCCAAGGGCTTCCGGTTCGACATCGCCTATACCAGCGCGCTGACGCGGGCCCAGCACACGCTGCGCATCATGCTGGGGGAACTGGGGCAGCCGGACCTTGCCACGGTGAAGGACCAGGCGCTGAACGAGCGCGACTATGGCGACCTGACGGGCCTCAACAAGGACGACGCGCGCCAGAAATGGGGCGAGGAGCAGGTGCATATCTGGCGCCGCTCCTATGACGTGCCCCCGCCCGGCGGCGAAAGCCTGAAGGACACGCTGGCCCGCGCCCTGCCCTATTACATGAAGCATATCCAGCCGGACGTGCTGTCCGGCAAGCATGTGCTGGTGGCCGCGCACGGCAACTCCATCCGCTCGCTGATCATGGCGATCGAGGGGCTTTCGCCGGAAGAAATCCTGAAGCGGGAACTCGATACCGGGGTTCCGGTGGTCTATCACCTAGGGGCGGACTCGCGTCCGCTGTCGGTTGAGGTGCTGGCGTAGGACGCGGTGTCCTCGTGCTCTCCCGCTGAAGAAGCGGGAGGGCCTGCGTTACAGCGGAATGTTGTCGTGCTTCTTCCAGGGGTTCTGCAGCTCCTTGTGGCGGAGCATGTTGAGGGCGCGCGCGATGCGCTTGCGTGTGGAATGCGGCATGATCACCTCGTCGAGGAAGCCTCTTTCGGCGGCGACGAAGGGATTGGCGAAACGATCCTCATAGTCCTTGACGCGGGCCTTGATCTTCTCAGGGTCTGAGAGCTCGGCGCGGTAGATGATCTCGGCGGCACCCTTCGATCCCATGACCGCGATTTCCGCCGTGGGCCAGGCATAGTTCACGTCGCCGCGGAGGTGCTTGGACGACATGACGACATAGGCCCCGCCATAGGCCTTGCGGGTGATGACGGTGATCTTCGGGACGGTTGCCTCCGCATAGGCAAACAGCAGCTTGGCGCCGTGCTTGATGAGGCCGCCATATTCCTGCGCGGTGCCGGGAAGGAAGCCCGGCACGTCCACCAGCGTCACAATCGGGATGTTGAAGCAATCGCAGAAGCGCACGAAGCGGCCACCCTTGCGGCCCGCATCACTGTCGAGAACGCCCGCCAGCACCATGGGCTGGTTGGCGACAATCCCCACCGTGCGGCCATTGATGCGCGCGAAGCCCGTGATGATGTTGCGCGCATGGGCCTCTTGGATCTCGAAGAAATCGCCTTCGTCGACGATCTTCAGGATCAGCTCCTTCATGTCATAGGGCTGGTTCGGGTTGGCCGGGATCAGCGTGTCGAGCGACATGTCGATGCGGTCCGCGGGGTCGAAGCTCGGCAGTTCGGGGAGGGCTGAGGTGTTGGAGGACGGCAGGAAATCGATAAGGCGGCGCATCTGCAGCAGGGCCTCGACGTCATTCTCGAAGCCCTTGTCGGCAATCGAGGACTTGGTCGTATGGACGGAGGCGCCGCCGAGTTCTTCCGCCGTCACCGTTTCGTTGGTGACGGTCTTCACCACGTCGGGGCCGGTCACGAACATGTAGCTCGTGTCGCGTACCATGAAGATGAAATCCGTCATGGCGGGCGAATAGACGTCACCACCCGCGCAGGGGCCCATAATCACCGAAATCTGCGGAATGACGCCGGAGGAGAGCACGTTCCTCTGAAACACCTCGCCATAGCCGCCGAGCGCGTTCACCCCCTCCTGGATGCGCGCGCCACCTGCGTCGAACAGGCCGATGATGGGCGCGCGGTTCTGCAGCGCCATGTCCTGGATCTTGGTGATCTTGCGGGCGTGGGATTCCGACAGCGAACCGCCGAAGACGGTGAAGTCCTTGGCGAAGACATAGACCACGCGGCCATTGACCGTGCCCCAGCCGGTGATGACGCCGTCACCGGGAAGCTTCTGCTCCTCCATGCCGAAATCGGTGCAGCGGTGCTCCACGAACATGTCGAACTCCTCGAAGGAGCCCTCGTCGAGGAGGAGTTCCACCCGCTCCCGCGCGGTGAGCTTGCCCTTGGCGTGCTGAGAGGCCACGCGCTTCGCACCGCCCCCGGCCCGCGCCTGGACACGGCGGGCTTCAAGCTTTTCGAGGATCTCCTGCATGGGGGTGCTCCTAAGGGTAAAAGATCGTTTTAATGGTGTTAGGGCGCAAGGCGGGCGAGGTCAAATCCGCCGAAAGGCCAATGGCTTGTGGGGCGGAAAGAGGCCCTCATCCGCCCTTCGGGCACCTTCTCCCATTGCTGCGCAACGGGAGAAGGGAATCGTGGTGAGGGTTCCCTTCTCCCGTCGCGACGCGATGGGAGAAGGTGGCCAACGGCCGGATGAGGGCCCTTCCTATCGCGCCAGCCCCAGAAACCTGCAACAGGCCATGAATTCCGCATAACGCGCCGCCCGCCTTGCCTGGGCCTCTGCATCCTGGCCCCATTGCTCGATCTGGTAGTCCTCATCCACATGCGCGGCGAGCCAGGCGGATTCGGGCACTGTGGCGCGGTTGGCGAGCATCATGGCGATGAGGGCGGAGCCGGTGAGCGTCATGATCGAATGATAGGCGGCGAGTTCAAATGCGCTCAGCGACTTCAGTGCGAGACCGTGGGCGGCGATGGCGGATGGGGGCTGGGGCTTGTGGACGATGCCCTCCGTCACCTCGAAGGGCGCATCGAGCACGGTGCGGGCCCAGTCGACGACCGGGTCCCATGAGGCCATGTGGCGCTGCGCCAGTTCCGGCGGATGGCCGGCGCGGTAGCAGACGAGGTCGCTGTTGGCGTAGTCCAGCACCTCCGCCTCGATCCGTGCACGGTCCTGCGCCACGCGGTCGATCGCGGTGTTGGCGAGCTTGGTGAAGAGCATGGCGGCAGCGTCGATCTTCTCGCCCTGTGCGTCCCACTCGGCGGCAACGGCCTCGGCCAGCGGCTGTGTGGGAAGGCGCAGGGGAGCCTTCATCGGTGTCTTCACAGCGCGGCCATCGAGCGCGATGCCGAGATCATCGGTGACGGTGACGGTCTTGTAAAAACGGCGGCGCGTCATCTCATGCGCTCCTGCCAAAGTGAGTCAAGGTTCTGCTCCAGCTCATTGAAATCATGGGAGATGTTATGTGCCCCTGCCCTCGTCAGTTCGGCTGTTGGATGATTGCCCCAGGCGACACCTGCAGCGCCGATGCCAGCGGCGCGGGCCATGGCGATGTCATAGCTCGTGTCACCGATCATGATGGCAGCGGCGGGGTCGAGGCCCGTCTCCGCCAGGGCGGTGACGATCATCGAGGGATGGGGCTTCGAGGGGTGGTCGTCGG
>NZ_JBIICB010000193.1:0-8348 GCF_044239095.1 Aestuariivirga sp.
ACGAAACTCCCGCAAGGGATGAAAAGGACGTGTCGTCGAAGCCGACCAGAGCAATGTCGTCTGGCACGCTACGCCCACGGCGTGCAATTTCGTCGAGTGCGCCATATGCCATGAGATCAGAAGCACAGAAGATCGCCGTCATCTCGGGATGCATGTCTAGAAGACCCGCGCAGGCGTGCCCGCCGCCTTCTCGGCTGAAGTTACCCGGAGCAACAAGTGCAGAGTCGAAGCCAATCCCGGCATCGGTCAATGCTTCCTGATAACCGCGCAGACGCTCGTCACCGACAAATGACGAAAGACCGCGCAGATGGCCGATCTTGCGGTGACCGGCCGCGATTAACGCCGCCACGGCTTCGCGCGCGCCGCGCACGTTGTTGGCACCGAAGTAGTCTCCCGTCCAAGATGGATCACGGTTCAAGAACTGGACGCAGGGCACACCAAGAGCAGTTGCGCGCCGCCCAGCCGTTCCTTTCGGGTCGATCGAAGACAGTAGTATCCCAGCCACCTGGTGATCGAGTGCTGTTTCGACAAGCTGTGCCTCATTGGCCGGTTCGCGATCAGAAATCGCCAGCATGACGGCATAACCCCTGCGCACCGCCGCCCTGCTGACTACATTCGCCACTTCTGCGTAGATCGGGTTCGTCACCGAAGGAAGGATCACCGCAATAAGTGCCGAACGGCTGGTCTTGAGCGAGCGTGCCAGCTTGTTGACCCGGTAATTGAGTTGCTGCGTGGCCGCGAAGACCCGTTCACGGGTTTCCTGCCGGACAGGGAGTCGGTCGTTCAGCACGTTGGAAACGGTCTGCTCGGATACGCCTGCCAAATTCGCAACGTCGCGCAGAGTAGGCTTGCGAAGATCGGTCACGATTGCGCCCTCCCGCTCGAATAACGGTCAATGGCAACAGCTAGCAGGATGATCACGCCTATAACAACCTGGTGCCAGAAGGTACTGACCTGAAGCAGGGTCAGGCCGTTGCGCACCACCCCCATCACGAGCGCACCGATCACCGTCCCGATCAGGATGGCGCGTCCGCCCGCCAGGCGCGTGCCCCCGATCACTACGGCCGCGATCACGTCAAGTTCGTATCCCACCGCAGCCTCCGGCATCGCAGCTTCGAGGCGCGAGGTCAGCAGCACACCCGAACCTGCGGCAAAGGTCCCACAGATGCCATAGACTAGGATCCGCGTACGCTCGATTGGCACGCCAACCAGTTTTGCCGCCTGTGCATTCGAACCGATAGCGATCACGCGGCGGCCGAATTCCGTTCGATAGAGCAGGACGGCACAGAGCACGAACAAGAACGCACCGATCAAAACGGGAACTGGAATCAACCCAACATAGCCTTGAGCGAGATACTGAAAGCCAGGCACACGTAGGCCGAAGACTGGCACACCTTCGGAGTACACCATGATCAGCCCGCGCAGGATGCTCATCATCCCGAGCGTGACGATGAAGTCGGCCATGCCTAGGCCAGCGATAAGCGCACCGTTCGCCAGCCCAACAAGAAGCCCGAGCACCAACGCAGCGCCAACCGCAGGCCCGGTCGACACACCGGCGCTCAGAAGTGCCGCCGCGCACATGCCCGCCGCCGCCATGGTTGAACCGACTGACAGGTCGATCCCGCCCATGGCCACAACGAAGGTCATGGCCAGCGCTACGATCATTATGAAGACCGACTGCCGTGCCACCAGAAGCAGGTTGTCGGCGGTCAGAAAATACGGGGAAGCAAAACTCAGCGCTGCACAAAGCAGCACAAAGGCCAGCATGATCCCGCCACCACGGGAGAAATCGATGGCGCGACGACGGGCGCGGGAATGTCCGGGCAAGACAGAGTTTTGCTTTAGCAATTTAGGCGACCTCCGAATAGGCGTGTCGGGCGATGGCTTCTTCCGAAAGCCCCTGACCCTGAAGAATGGCCACGACCCGGCCCCGGTAAAAGACCATCACGCGGTCGCAAATGCCCGCAAGCTCCGCAGTGTCGGACGACATCAGCACCACCCCGCGACCCGAAGCAACGAAATCACCGATCAGCCGGTAGATCTCGGTCCGCGCGCGGACGTCGATGCCACGGGTCGGCTCCTCGCATAAAAGCACCTTGGGGCGTCGCGCCAACCAGCGCGCCAGCATCACCTTCTGCTGGTTTCCCCCCGACAAGGCCCGAGCCTCCTGATCTAGACCGGAATAGCTTAGCGCGACGGCGGTAAGTTCGCCCACAAGAACATCAGCTTCGCGCCGTGCGCGGAGCCAGCCGCAGGTCACGAAGCGGCCGAGTGCTGCAATCGAGGCGTTGAAGGACACCGACTGGTCAGCGAATATCCCGTCCACCTTTCGGTCAGCCGGCAGAAATCCGACGCCAAGAGCGACAGCCATTCCCGGATACTGCGGCAGAGATGTGGCCTTGCCGTCGATCTCGAACCGAGTGGCTTGTGCCGCCCGTTTACCGGTCAGGCCAAAGAGCGCCCGCGCGACCAACTCGCGTCCTGATCCATCAAGTCCTGCAATCCCAAGAATCTCGCCCTGCGCCAACGTCAGATCGAAGCCGGGTGCACCGTTGAGGCTGAGTTGCGTCACTGCAAGCAGCGCCTCGGCACGTTGCATCCCCGCTTCCTTCGGATAGTGTTCGCGCAGGGCACCGCCAATCATCGCGTGGATAATGCGTTCGGGTGAAATCTCGGTCTTGCCCAGATTCTCAACCAGTTGTCCGTCGCGCAGAACGATGGTGCGCTCAGCAACAGCCACCACCTCATCAAGATGGTGTGAACAAAACAGAATGGCCACACCCTTCGCCGCCAAATCTCGCATGATCAGAAACAGTTTCTCGCGTTCGCGCTTCTCAAGCGCGGCCGTCGGCTCGTCCAGGATGATTAGACGTGCCTCATCGATCAACGCCCGCGCGATCTCGATGATCTGTCGCTCGGCCATCGTCAATGTGTCCACGGTCCGCTCAGCATCGATCTCGACGCCCAGCGTGGTCAGGAACTGCTGCGCAGCCGCGCGCATCGCGCGAATGTCGATCAGCCCCCCGACCGCACGCAAAGGGCGCCCGATAAACAGGTTCTCCGCCACGGTCATGTCGTAGAGCAACGCATGTTCCTGATAGACGATTGAAATGCCCGCCTTCCGCGCCTCGCGTGGCGAGCCGAATCGCCATGCGGCTCCGGCAAAGGTGATCGTCCCCGAGGTCGGGGTTTCAGCCCCGGCGACGATCTTCATTAAAGTGGACTTGCCCGCCCCGTTTTCGCCGATCAACGCAACAATCTGGCCGGGTAGCACATCCAAGTCGAGCGGGCGCAGCGCCTCCACCGGCCCATAGCGTTTTCCGATGCCCCTGAGCGAGAGTATTGGCCCCTCTACGGAAGACAAGTTCGTGCTCAGGGGCATCTGCATCATTTCTCGACGAAAACGTAATTGGAAGGGTCGAAGCTACCGATTGTCTTCTGGTCCCAGACCACGACCTCGGAATTGATGACCTTTGGCACCATCTCGCCCTTGCCCACATAGGAGTTGATGGCCATGACGAGGTTGTAGCCCATCTCCTTGGGCGCGGTGTCGACCGTCGCGGTCATCTCTCCACGTTTGATTGCCCCATTCGCATCGGGTGTGTTGTCGTAACCCAGCACGTCGATCTTGTCCGCAAGACCACGCGTCCGGATCGCGGCCAGCGCACCAAGGGCCATTTCATCATAAAGGCCCCAGACGACATCGACCCCATTCGGATTTGCGGTCAGGATATTTTCCATAACAGCCTGCGCCCGATCACGCACCCAGTCGCCCGGCTGGCTCGCCACAATCTTGATGTTTGCGTTGTCGCCGAGCCCTGCCATGAAACCCGACAGCCGTTGCGTATTGTGGACACCCGGCAGGCCTTCGATGATTGCGAGATTGGTCAGCTTTTCACTGTATTTTTCTACTGTATAGAGCCCCATAAGCCGGCCAGCCTCAAACTGGTCGTAGCCGACATTGGACACGTAATAGGGGTTATCCGATTTAGTCACCGGCATGTTGAACAAGAAGATGGGAATGCCTGCTGCAGCTGCCTTTTCGTAGATTGGCATCATCGCCTGATCATTAGCCGTCGCCAGCGCGATGGCGTCATAGCCTTGGTTCACCCACGTCTCCACGATGTTCATCTGCTCGGCGATGCCCGATTGCCCCGAAGGTGCCTGGATGACGAGTTCGAGCTTTTCGTCGCCCAACGCGCGGATCGCCTGACGCGCTCCTGCAATAACCACGTCGTAGTGTGTGTTCATCGCCGTCGGGCTGAAGCCGATGCGGATCTTACCCTCGACCTTTTGCGGCTCAGGCTCCTTGCCAGTGCGGGCCATATCGACTGGCTGCCCGCGCGAGGCCAACTGGCCCAATTCCGTGCGGGTTTCCTGAGCTGTGGCAGGCGCTGCCGCGAGCAGGGCGCCCGCCAGTGCTACCCACTTTATGGAACGATAAAATGACATAGTCGTTTTCTCTCCCTATCGGATCTTCAGCCCCCACCATCAGGAACTGCAGTCAGATACCGTTTACCAGTTCTCGCTGAACAGCCGCCGCAACCCAACTCCGCCTAGGTCGCGAAGCTTGGCCAAACCCTGGGTAATTCGCACGCGCGGCGGCAGGGCGACCTGATATTCGTCCCGGGGCACATAGCCGAGCACGCGCTCGGTCTCGGATAGATCCCAACGCGACCCGATTGTGCGCGATGTCACGTTGAGCGTCGCGTAGGCCACGTCCTTAACGGTAATCGCCTTCTCCATCGCTTGGCAGTAATCTCGATCGCTCAGCCAGAGCATCTGACCCCAAGCACCGAGTTCCATCGCCGGTGATGGCAAGTTGCCCCGCAGCCACTGATTATATCCGATGCGCAGGTTGATGACAGAAATACCATGTCTGTCAGATAATTGCTTGCCGAGACGTTCGCCGAACAATTTCGCCGCGCCGTATGGGTTGACCGGCCGGGGTGGGGTCTCGTGCGTCAGGCGGACGTCATCTTCAAAGCGATAACCGCCCAAGACCCAGTTTGAGGACGCAAAGACGATGCGCGAGACGCGATGCTTCCGGGCCGCTTCATAGACATTTAGAAGCAGATCTACATTTAGCGGCAGGACTGTCTTCCAGTTTGCAGCGGGATAGCGGTCAGCCGCGAGATGTACCACCACGTCGACGCCAGCGAACAACTCCGTCCAACTCTCGTCCCATTTCGAAAGATCGTGTGACACGTTAGTGTAGGGAGCACACTTGGCGACATCGAGACAGACGACATCGCAATCACCTCGCTCCGCGCGGAGATGGTCGACGAGTTTTTGACCGATGTGTCCAGCTGCGCCGGTAACCAGTATCCGCATCTCACGCTCCCAGATTTTAACGATAAATCGATTCTTAAACATCTGTCAACTGTGAAACTCTTTGCGCGCGTTGTCGCTCCCAGAGGTGGTTGAGTGTTTGATCAGCCGGCGTTCAACCGGTACTACCTCGAAAGGCGCCTCGCCTACCAAATCCAGCAACTGGCCTACGGCGGGCTGAAGCCCGAGACGGTTCGGCGGCTGGAAAAGCTGGGCGAAGAGTTGGACGGTGGGCGCGTCGATGTGCGCAAGCGTCCCGCCAATGACCGGCCAATCTCAGGGACGCGGCTGATCCGTGAATCCCAAGGTGTGGAACACTGCGTCACGGTTCGGGACAACGACTTCGAATACCGGGGGCGCCCATACAAGTCGCTCTCTGCCACTGCGCGCGCCATCACCGGCACGCAGTGGAACGGTCTCGCCTTCTTCGGATTGCGCAACGTCAGTACACGGAAGCGCACAAAGTGAGTACGAGTATGAGTGATATAGTCCGTGTACAAACCATTCACAACCAGCAGTCAAAGGAGCTGCTTCACCATGAGATGAGCCTGGTTGAAAGGGAGCCGCACGTCAATGACGGGATTCGACGTCAGAGGCGCAATAGCCGAGCGGCTTTAACTGCCCGGAAACGGAGCTGTCTACTCCCAAGCCGGGCTACCGAAGGATCTACGGCGAGTAATACGAAGCCTGTGTTTGAAGCCTCAGTACTTAATGCCATCCCCCTCAACGAGACAGCGGAGGGAACGGTGCGTGATCCGGTTCGATTACCGAAGTCGAACTGGGCATGTTGCGAAAGCGATATGACTGAAGTCCTCTCATCATGGACTTCAGACAGAGCACCCTGGGGTAAAGCAGGTCGCCTAACGATCCACGGGTTCGTGAATGGAACGTTGGAACCCTCAACTGGCCGCCGGTTATCTCTGATCGGCACACCACGAAGTCTGGCCATGGCCACGCGAGGGCACAGAGCTTCCATAGTAGTCCGAGGTCGGGAAAGCCGGCCACATGGCGAAGGGAAGCAGGTAGTGCGTCAGTCTGACAAGAAGGAGAAATAGCAGTGGACACTGTCTATCACGCCGATAAGGCATGGCTTCTCGACATTCAACACAGACTGTACAAGTGGAGTCGGGCCGAGCCTGATCAAGCCTATCGGGATTTATGGAATTGGGTCACAGACCCACGGAATCTCCGAGTGGCATGGGGGCGTGTCGCGCGCAATCGCGGCGCGCGCTCCGCAGGCGCGGATCGTGTGACCGTTCGGAAGATATTGCAGAGGAAGAATGGTCCGGAACGCTTTCTTGAAGAGACAAGAACGCTTCTTCGCCTTGGAACCTATCGCCCTTCGCCTGTACGGCGGGTGATGATCCCTAAGCGGGGAAAACCCGGACAGTTTCGTCCTCTCGGTGTACCGACGGTAAGGGACAGGGTCGTTCAGGCTGCTGTCCTTCAATTGCTGGAGCCAATCTTCGAGGCCGGTTTCTTGCCGGTCTCCTACGGCTTCCGGCCTCGGAAAGCCTGCCGCGATGCGCTTGAACACATTCGCAACGCGATCAGGCCAAAGGGGTCTCGGGTGTCGGAGACGGAATGGTCTCCACCGCCATACGAATGGGTCATCGAAGGAGACATCAAGGGGTGCTTCGACAACATCGACCATCACCATGTCATGTCACGCCTGCGGAAACGCGTGCGCGACAACAAGGTATGCCGGGTTGTTAACGCCTTCCTGAAAGCGGGGGTACTGAGCGAGGGCGTATTCTCACGCACTCACCTCGGAACCCCGCAGGGCGGCATCCTCTCACCGCTGCTGGCGAACATTACTCTGTCAGCGATCGAGGAGAGGTAAGCAAGGTTCATCGCAGCGCGCAAAACACGCCACGGCAACCCCTACGCCCGCCCCGGAGATGCCATCCGAAAGTTCCGCCACTATGAGCGCAAGGCGGGACGGCCGGTCATGCTCCCCATTCGCTATGCGGACGATTTTGTGGTTCTCGTCGCCGGGACTGAAGAACAGGTCCGGACCGAGAAGGAGGAGTTGGCGTCATTCTTGTCGGCAGAGCTCAAACTGACGCTCTCGCCCGAAAAGACACGCATCACGCGGTTGAACGAGGGCTTCATCTTCCTCGGGCACCGCGTCCGTCTCAGATGGGACGACAGGTGGGGCTACTGGCCTCGCCTCGAAATCCCGAAGGAGAAGGCCAAACAACTCTGCCACAACCTCAAGCAATTGACGGGAAGAAATCGCGTGCATGAGCCTTTGCAGGCCATCATTGACGATATCAACCCGGTTCTGATGGGTTGGGGAAACTTCTACAGGCATTGCATAGGTGCCAAGGCCGTGTTCACGCGCATAGATCATTACGTGTGGACCCGTGTCTGGTCCTGGCTCCGAAAGAAGTACTCCAAGACGGGCGCCCGAAAGATCTACCGCCTTCACTGGCGGAAGCTTCCGGGGCGAAACCGCCGCCAGTGGACCGACTTGAAACCGCTGGCAATCGTCGCCGACCTCAAGGTCGAGCGTCACAACCTCATTGGACTGAAATACCCCGACTACGCTCAGCCACTGCTGGAGAGCCCGGTGCATAACGAAAGGTGCCCGCCGGGTTCGGGAACGGGGGATGGGGAAACCGGCGGGAGCAATCCTGCCCAAGCGCCTCATCCCCACGATCATATCAAATCAGGGAGGCGCGCGTGACCAAGCCTGCCATGCGCAAGCTGCGTTGCGCGGTCTACACTCGCAAGTCCTCCGAGGAGGGCCTGGAGCAGGAATTCAATTCGCTCGACGCCCAGCGCGAGGCATGCGAGGCCTATATCGCCAGCCAGCGCTCCGAGGGCTGGGCGCTGGTGCGCGAACATTATGACGATGGTGGTATCTCCGGCGGTACGCTGGACCGCCCTGCCCTGCAGCGGCTAATGTCCGACATCGAGGACGGCCTCGTGGACGTAGTGGTCGTCTACAAGATCGATCGCCTGTCGCGCTCGCTGATGGATTTCTCGAAGCTGGTCGAAGTGTTCGACCG